>DFKM01000103.1 GCA_002373555.1 Lachnospiraceae bacterium UBA3645 | reverse complement strand
AGATGTCAGCCTTGATCTCTTTGCCGAGCTCATAGGATGCAGCGTCTTCAAATCTGAACTCGCGGACATATCTCTTGGGTGTTGTGCCGGCTTTCTCGAAATGTCCCTTAAGGGGCTTTCCGACCAGCTTTTCACGCTTGTCTGTGAATCCTACCTGAACAGCTTCATAACCGTCGTTCTCGGTGCTCTTGACCTGGGTGACCACGCAGGGGCCGGCCTTGAGGACCGTGACGGGAGTAAGTGTTCCGTCTTCTGAGAAGACCTGGGTCATTCCCACTTTTGTTGCCAGAATAGCTTTCTTCATACTTACCTCCTACAGCGGAGCGCTCGCGCGCTCATTCTAGTGTGATGGATTACTTGGTTTTCATTTTGATGTCAATGTAGACACCGGCAGGCATTTCCAGACGGGACAGGGAATCCACTGTCTTCTGGTTCGGAGCGATGATGTCGATCAGTCTCTTATGCGTTCTCTGCTCGAACTGCTCTCTGGAATCTTTGTACTTGTGTACGGCACGAAGGATCGTAACTACTTCCTTTTTTGTAGGAAGCGGAACGGGACCGCTGACCTGCGCTCCGCTCTTCTTCACTGTGTCGACGATCTTTGCCGCGCTCTGATCTACCAGCTGGTGATCATAAGCCTTCAACATGATTCTCATTACCTGACTTGCCATAAAAAAAGTCGCCTCCTTTTCGGTTTGCTTCGCACTCCGACAAGTGGTGACTGTACACACACCCGTGTGTGTCCTAAAGACTTACACACGTCATTTCTGCTTCCCGCAGATGATTTGGTACAGTGACCTGTCGTCAGTTTCCTAACTTGACATTCGCTCCGCCGGAGTTCCCTGCCCACCGGGGCAGCAACATCCTGCTTCACAGCTATCACGTCACAGCAAATGAAATAATACTATATCATCGCGGGGATTGCAAGAACTTTTTTATACGAATTTTTGTTCCATATCAATATAGATCCTGTCCACGGTCTCCCGAAGCGCTTCCACGCAGGCTTCCATATAGGCCGGGCGGACGGCGGCGGGGTTCATGATCAGGAAGCATAAAAGAGAATAACAGAAAAGGGAACCGGCGCGGTCTGCCGGTTCCCTTTTTGCTTCTGTATAGTATGGTTCTTATCCTGCGAGCACCCTGCAGAGCTCTTCCAGCTCCTGATAAGTGCTCACGGTATTGCTCATCCGGCGGATCGACGCGGAGTGCTTCATGCCGGCGGTATACCAGCCGATATGCTTGCGCATCATGCGGATCGCGGTATCCTCTCTGCGGGTCTCCATCAGCCCGCGGGCATGCGCCAGGATCATTTCCGCGACAGCCACTACATCTGGTGCCGTTGGAGTTTCTTCCTTATATATATAGGCCCTGATCTGTTCAAAGATCCAGGGATTGCCCCTGGCGGCCCTGGCGATCATCAGCCCGTCGCAGCCGGTCTGCGCAAGCATCCGCGCCGCATCCTGCGGACTTTTGATATCGCCGTTGCCGATCACCGGGATACGGACAGCTTCCTTTACCTGCCGGATGATCTCCCAGTCGGCCTGTCCGGAATAGTACTGCTCTCTTGTGCGGCCGTGGACGGCGATCGCGGCGGCGCCGGCCGCCTCCATGCGCTTTGCGAATTCCGGCGCATTGATATGCGCATCGTCAAATCCCTTTCGGAACTTGACGGTCACCGGCTTCTTCAGTTTCTCCGCCATGGCGGAAACGATGCGCTCCGCGAGATCCGGATCCAGCATCAGCGCCGAACCTTCCTGGTTCTTCACGACCTTCGGCACCGGGCAGCCCATGTTGACATCCACAAAATCGAAGTCCTCTTCGATCAGCGCGGCCTGCTCCGCCATCAGTTCCGGCTCATTTCCGAAGATCTGCACGCCGATCGGGTGCTCCGGCAGCCTGTGGTACAGCAGCTCTGCCGTATTTTTGTTTTTGTAAAACAGCGCCTTCGCGCTCACCATTTCGGTGACGCAGACATCCGCACCGTGTGCTCTGCAGATAAGACGGAACGTCTCATCCGTCACCCCGGCCATCGGCGCGAGGAAAAGCGGTATGGACGTTCCGTGAAATAATTCGTTGAAATTCATTTGATTCATTTTACAGTCACTTTGATCTTCGTGCATACACCATTCTGCGCATACGCGTAGATATAGCAGCTGCCCTTCTTCTTTTTGGCCTTGATCACGCCTTTTTTGCTGACCGTGGCAACCGTGCTGTCCGATGTCTCGCAGGCGATCCCGCGGTGTCTGCTGACTTTTAATTTCTTTGAAGCCGGCACCGGCTTTGCCTTCAACTTAAATGTCTTTCCCTTTTTGAGCGTGATCTTCTTTTTCTTTTTATCCGCGGCCGTCTTTACTTTTTTGTCATTTCCATATTTATTTCCTTTCGCCGCGATATGGACACTCTTGGAGGTGGAAATGACTTTGCTGTCCTTGTCGACTGCGACGACCAGGAATTTGTAGTATTTGTTCGTCTTCACCTTTTTGCCGGCAACCTTTTTGAAGGTCACCGATCGCTTCGTTGTCGTCTTCAGCTTCTTCATTTGATTCTTTTTGCCGCAGGCATTGCCGTAAACGATATATTTTTTCGCACCGGATATCTTCTTCCAGCTGATCTTTACGGACGTCTTCTTCGTGCTGACTGCCTTCAGCTGCAGCAGGCCGAACCGGCTGCCGGCTGGCGCTTCGTCTTTCTTCATGGCTTTGATCGCTTTGTCGGCGACAGCAAGTTCGGCACCTTTCCCAACATCGGTACCGTCTTTCGCTTTTCCATTCGTTTCCGGCTTCACCGGGCTTACCGGGCTTGTCTGCTTTTTCTCAACGATCCGGAAACTGAGCGCTCTGCTCCCCGTGAAGTTCCCTTTTCCAGTCACCGTCACAGTCCCGGTGCCGACCGCTTTGTTCTTCGAATACGAAAGTGTATAATCCGTACCTACCTTCAGCGTCTTCCCGTTGAAAGTGAGCACGGGTGCAGGCTTTATTTCTGCGCCGGTATATGTCTGATCAGCAATCGGGCCGGCCGAAGCAGCGGTAATGGAAGCCGGCTTGATCTTAAAGGATCGGCTTACCGTACCGGTATAATACCCCTTGCCGGAAATTTTCACGGTTCCGGTCCCGGCATTGGTATTGTTCGCATAAGAATCGATCGTATAGTCTGTGTTCGCTTCCATGGCCGTGCCCTTCCACTTCAGTGTGACGGCTGGCTTCAGGGCAGCGCCGGTATACGTCTGGTCCGGGATGGCGGAAACCGTGCAGGAAGGATCGGACACGCGCTTCCTGGCAATGACCACCTCCAGGATCTTCGCACCTTTCGGATCTGTCAGGAATTCCCTATCCACGCCGCCGATCGTCTGTTTTGTGATGGTATATTCCGCCGGTGATTTAATATAGTCGCTTTGGGACAATGTCAAGGCCCCCGGGTTTGCCATCAGCGGGATCCAGGTACTCTTTACGGTCAGATCACAGATCTCCAGATGCACCGAATCTCCGCAGATGCCGAAGCTGGACGGATCGGTGCTGACGATTGTTCCTGTCGTTTCCTGAAGATCGACCGACGCTGCGGAGAGCGCATTGCGGACAGCCTGGATCTGTATTGTCGAGCCGAAAAATCCTGCAAAGCCTGCCGTATCAATTCCGTAATTGGCTTTCACATTCAGTGTACTATCGGCAACAGTTATGGCGGAAGCACTGCTGTCGTAGTCAGTAATTCCGTAACCAACTGCTTGAATCGTCAGATTACAGGAAGCAAGATAAATATTCTCTGAAGAAATCCCGTGCCCGTTCACCGCATGTATCGATCCGGATACATTTTCCAGACTGACTGCTCCTCCGGGGGCCGTTCCGATACCATGTACGCTTTCCAGATCTAATTTCGAATCCCTGATCATTACTTCACTGCCTGCCGAAATACTTCCGGATCCGTCCGGTGCTTTCACCTTAAAGGAATTGCAGTTCTGCAGCGCAAGGAATCCGGAAGCAGAGATCACCTCGATCTTCGTTCCGCTGATGATCTCCACACTGCAGTCTTCAATAGTAATGTTGCATCCCACAATTGCACGTCCGGCACTCGGATCTTTCTGTACAATTCTTAAATTTATTCCTTTGAGATGCAGATCCCCGCCGGCACGAAGCATATTGCCCGGACCTTCACAGGTCAGTGTGAGTGTATTCGTGGTGCTTCCCTGATTTTCGATCGTAAGATCTGCATCACAATCGAGCGATTCACGCTCCATATCCTCGTCAAGCCAGAGTATCGTATCTCCGCCGGTAAACTTGATATTTTTAGCCTCGGAATTGATCTTACTGGCTTGATATTCCGTGTCGTCCAGTCCTTCACCTGCCCATACTTTTCCTGCGTCTGCAAACAGCAGCACAGCCATCACAGCTGCTGCCGCAAACAACATTCTGCAGCGTCCCCTGAAGAACCTTCTCATGGTCTCCTCCTTCCCGCTCATCCGTATACGGCTTATAAGATGACTTCCTGCGGATCAAGCTCCGCCCTTCAGAAAAAACATTTTGTAGTACAGTTCCAGATTGTTTAAAAGCTCCTCTTTTTCTTTCTGTATCTTCCGGATCGCCAGCTCGCTGCCGATATCATCGAACAGCACATCGGCGTCATCCCGGGTCACATTGAATTTTAAGGTGCCGTCCGCATCAAATGTCAGCGTGATGATCCCGCCGTTCTCCTCGGTGAACATCACGCACAGGATCTGCAGTTCCTGCTTTACATGCTCGGGAAGATTGCCGAAATCATCGTTATTGAAATAGAATTTCTGTACGTACGAATTCGCCCCGCAGAGAGTTTTTTCCATTCCATATTCCCCCTTTCCATTTTGCGAATCCCGGTAAACACATCGGTAAATGTTAACATGGACATCCCCGGCAGAGTATTGGTGCAGGATCAGTCCCTTTTTATTATTTAGGGTCCGGACTATGCCCGGTTCATACTGCCTGTTATATTTATGGTCCGCCGAAACGTTCATTTTGTGCCTGACATGGCAGAGTCCATCCGATTATGGTCTCATTTTCTGTCTTTCAGCAGTTGTTTCCGGAATCGGCAAGACCATAAATGTCATCCTCACAAGTGCTGGTGCACAGTTGCAGACCATAACTTCACGCTCTTATGCAGTTCATGCACGGCTGCAGGCCATAACTTCACGCTCTTACGCAGTTCATGCATGGCTGCAGGCCATAACGTCTCGCTCTTACGCAGTTCATGCACGGCTGCAGCCCCTGACAGACAATTCCAAGTGCATCGCGCGTACAGGAATCACTTCAGCCCCTTATCGATCAGGCATTCTCAAAGATTCCCGTCAGCAAGCGCTCACACATATCCGTTGACGCCTCTTACGCTGACTTCGCCGGCGATGATCCCTTTCTCTTCACCGTCCGCCTCCACGATCAGCGCGCCCGTCTGACTGATGCCGTGCGACACCGCATTCTGCGTACTGTCCGGTTTTATGATCACCACTTCTTCTCCGCGGCCGATCAGATGCGCATTGTATTCTTCCGCAAGTCCCGAAAGATCGCCGTCCGCCAGGAACCGCTCATACAGCGGGAAGAATTCCGCCATGACATTGCAGGCCAGCTGCGCTCTGGAATACTGCTTCCCTGTCTCCATCAGAAGAGAGGCCGCTTTATCCGCCAGCTCTCCGGAAAATGCTTTCTGCCCGACATTGAAGCCCATGCCCACGACGATATGTGCGATCTCGCCTTCCTCCAGCTTCATTTCCGTCAGGATCCCGCAGATCTTCTTTCCGTGCAGGATGATGTCGTTCGGCCACTTGATCATCGGATGCGTACCGGTCAGCGATGCCACGGCGTTTCTGCCGGCCATCGCCGCGATCAGCGTGATCATGGAAGCTGTCTGCGGAGAGATTTCCGGGCGCAGGACGAAGCTCATGGAAAGGCTCTCTCCTGCGGGACTTGACCAGCTTCTGCCGCGGCGGCCCTTGCCGCCCTCCTGCACATCCGCCACGAAAAGCGCTCCCTCCGGCACGCCTTCCTCCGCCTTTGCCAGCGCGCGGGTGTTGGTGGAATCCGTCCTGTCGTAGCAGAACAGCGGCGCATCCTTGTATTTATCACGCCTGCGGCTGCCGACTTCGGCCTCCGTCAGGACATCCGGAGAGGCTACCAGCCGGTAGCCAACGCGCGGAACGGCCTCGATCTCATAGCCGTCCGCCCGCAGCGATTCCATCACTTTCCAGACAGCGGCGCGGGTGACGCCGAGCGTCCCGCACAATTCCTGCCCGGACACGCTGCCCTCCGCCGCTCTTAAGATTGTCAGTATTTTTCTCTTCATTCCTCAGTCACTCTCTGTCCGTACAGCTTCCCGAAAGCCGTTCTGTACAATCTTATCCTGCCCGTAACGCCCGGCTGCGCTTTCAGCATTCCTGTTTTATTTAAAAAAACAGCTGAAGCCGCCAGTCTGCCGTTCTGCACACGATTGTCCGGGCGCAGAATGACGGTTTTTCAGCAGGCGGTACCCCAAGATTTTTTCATCCGGCGTTCCCCGAGTGATTGTCCGGGCGCAGAACATCTTTTTTCAAAAGAAGATACCCCATTTCGTCGATTACCAGTATCGTTTTTCCCGAAAAAAGGGTACCTTCTCTAAAGAATCATCTGCTGCTCGCCCAAATCTTACTAAACAAATCATTTTCAGCCGGATTATGGGGTATCCTATTCAAAAAATGCATGCTCTCCGCCCACACTGGACTGTCGGCGGTATCAAATCACCCCGGCAGCCGGAAATCATCCGAATAATGACAGGCATCGATCCTGCAAATCAGATCATCTTCCCGGCAAATCAAATCATCTTCTTACAATGCTCCTGCTACCACACCAGCAGCATTGAAGCCAGCGCGAGAATGATCAGGAAGATCCCGATCAGTGTTTCCGCGATGCCCTGGCTCCTTTTGTTCCTGCCGCGGATATCCTTCCTGAAATTCAGCTTCGCGGTCACAAAATGAACGGCTGCCGCCAAAAGGAACAGCAGCGGAAATGTCTGCATGTTGGCATGTCCGCCGGAAAAGGAGGCCGCGAACGCCGCCACACAGGCAATTCCCAGAACGATATAAATGATATTGATGAGCCTCTGAAAGGCACCCGGATCACGTCCCATGTTTTGATTCCTATCTGAAGATTATTCTTATTCTTTCTATGGATCGCAGCAAATCTGCCGGAATATCCCGCCTTCCGTATGCAGGCGAACTCCCATGTCTGTCATGCAGTAAAACCGAAGACTTTACGGCGAGGATCCTTCGTCGCTCCGCTCCTCAGGATGACAATTATGGGTTTTCCTGCAGGTTCCTCTGAATGACAGGCATGTCATTTTCCCGCTCCGCTCCTCAGGATGACAATTATGTGGTTTTCCTGCAGGTTCCTCCGTATGACAGGCAGGTCATTTTCCCGCTCCGCTCCTCAGGATGACAATTATGTGGTTTTCCTGCAGGTTCCTCCGGATAACAGGCATGTCATTTTCCCGCTCTCTCCTCAGGATGACAGTTCTGCCGTTCTGCGGCTGCTGTATAACAGCATCCCCAGCAGAAAACCGAACGCCAGCCCCGAAAGATGCGCCGCGTTGTTCGTCTCCGGGCTCGAAAAGCCCGAATACACCGACAGCCCGACCAGCAGCAGCATCCGCTGCCAGCCGATCCCGACCAGGCCGCTCCGCGCCCGCGCCATGCAGCCCAGCATGCCGCCCATCAGCGCGAAGATCGCGCCGGACGCACCCGCCGAGACCGCCGTGATGCCCAGCACGCTATAGATCCAGACCGTAAAGACATTTGCAAACACACCGCCCAGCAGATAGATGATCAGCAGCCGCACATGGCCGGTCACAAATTCCAGCCGGTCGCCGATCACATACAGCATCAGCAGATTGTTCATCAGGTGCGCCGCGCCGTAGTGCAGGAACATCGACGTGAACAGCCGGTAATACTCCCCGTCCGCAAGCACCGATTCCCCGAACAGCGCGCCGTGGGCGAACATGAACTGCACGTCCTCCGTGGAGCCAAGCACTTCCAGCACCAGGAATACCGCAAGATTGACAACAGCCAGCGCCATCGTCACATAGGCTTTGTTGTTTCTGAAAAAATCACTCATTCTGCAACTGCTCTTTTCTGATCTGCATCACACTGTATACCGCGGCCGTCCCCAGCAGGATCACGGTTCCGACCACCGACATTACCCCCATCGTCTCCCCGTAGAATAACGCCACCCAGATCGGATTCAGCACCGGCTCCAGCATCGTCAGCAGCGCGCCGGTCACCAGCGGGATCCGGTCCAGCCCCGCCGAAAGCAGGATATATCCGCCGAAGCACGACACCGTGCCGAACAGCACCACCATCAGCACCGGGACCGGCCGCCAGTCCGTCTGCAGCGGGATCCGCCACCCGCAGGTCACGACATTGATCACCGCCGAAAACACAACGGAGGACAGATAATCGCTGCCCTTCATCTTCTTGACCAGCATGAATACCGCGTAGACAAAGCCGGAGCAGATCGCAACGATATTGCCGGTCATGCCGCCCGGCGTCAGTTTATCGATAAAGAAGAAAAGAATCCCCGCAAAGGCCGTCGCGATCGCAATGATCTCCGCCCACTGCGGTCTCTGTTTATAGATCAGCCACAGCAGCAGGATGACAAAGAACGGCTGCGTGTACTGCAGCACAATGGCATTCGCCGCGGAGGTAGCTCTTGTCGCGATCGTGAACATCAGGCTGATCAGCGACAGACAGACCGCGCCGAGCGCTACGGTCTTATTGAAAACGAGCCGGTACTTCATCAGTTTCAGGTACACGACGGCCACCGCCAGCGTCGCGGCGCTTTTGCCGCCCAGCATAGCGATGCTGTCCCAGGTCGCCAGCTTTACGAACAGCCCCGACAGGCTGAGCGCGACCGCGGCGAGCAGCACGTAGATTGTCCCTCTGATCCTCTCGTTCATCTTCCCGTCCCGCTTCTTTTCAGTATTTCCGATTATACCACACATTGCTGTGAAATGAATATCCTACCTTTCACCCATTCACGGAAATAATACGAAAAATTCCTAAGGATTTTATATTTTTTTCTGTAGAATGGAGTATACTCTATGGTATAGTATTAGAGATCATCTTTAAGACCAGCGCATTTGGACGGGAGATAACAGCATGAGAGAAAAGATGCGTTCTTTTATGTCCGGAAGATACGGAACAGATCAGCTCGGGAGATTCACCATGGGCGTAGGCGCCGTCTGCCTGCTCCTGTACATGTTCTTCCGTTTCAACATACTGTATTTCATTACCCTGATCTGTCTGATCGGCTATTATTTCCGTGCGTTTTCCAGAAATCATGCCCGCAGATACGAAGAGAACCTGAAATTCCTGCAGTTAAAGAACCGGCTCACGGGCCGTTTCCGCGGCTTCCGCACGCACATGGAGGAACGGAAGGTCTACCGCTTCTATACCTGCCCGCAGTGCAGCCAGAAGATCCGGGTACCGAAGGGCCACGGAAAGATTTCCATCACCTGTCCCAAATGCCGTTCCGAATTCATAAGAAAGAGCTGAAGCCATGTTCGGATACCTGATCACCAACCGCGCCGAACTGAAGGTGCGCGAAGATGAGACCTATAAAAAATTCTACTGCGGCGTATGCAGATCACTGGGAGAGAATTCAGGCATTCTCTCCCGTTTTTCGCTTACCTACGACATGACGTTCCTCGCGATCCTGCTTGCGGATCTTTACGACGAGCCCTTCGTCTCCGTCAGAGAACGCTGTCCCGGAAATCCGCTCCGGGTCTGTGAAAAGGCGGTCTCTGCCGGCATCGATTACGCAGCGGACATGAATATCCTGTTGACATATTTCAATCTGCTCGATAATGTAAGAGATGACGGTAAAATGACGTCGCTTTTTGCCGCGCGCGTGCTGCGCGGGCCTTTAAAAAGGATCCGCGCGGAGTATCCCAGGCAATACAGCGCTGTCCGGGATTACGTGAAGGCGCTTCGGAAGTGTGAGCTGAAAAATGATCCCGATCCCGATGCCGGCGCCGGGCTGACCGGAAAGATGCTGGCGGAGATCTTTGTCCGGGAAGAAGATATCTGGGCAGAACGCCTGCGGAACATCGGTTTCTATCTCGGCAAATTCATCTATCTGATGGATGCCTGCGAGGATGTGCGGGAGGATCGGGAAAAAGGCACCTACAATCCGCTTTCCGCCATCGGAGATACAGCAGATTTCCAGGACCGCTGCCGCGAGATGCTCATGCTTATGGCATCGCAGGCCGCCAGGAATTTCGAAGCCCTTCCGCTGGTGGAATATGCACCGATCCTGCGGAACATCCTTTATTCCGGCATCTGGAGCCGGTTCGAGACACAATTCTCACCGGATGGTCAGAAAAAAGATACGACCGCCCGGTGTCTTGACAGGAGCAGCCGATATGACAGACCCTTATAAAGTTCTGGGCGTCAAATATGACGCCACGGATGATGAACTGAAAAAAGCATACCGGACGCTTTCCAGGAAATATCACCCGGATGCGAATGTGGGCAGATCCGAAGCGGAAAAGGATGCTGCAGAGGAGAAATTCAAGGAAGTCCAGCAGGCATATGACCAGATCATGAAGGACCGCGAGATGGGTTATACCGGGCCTTACGGAAACAGCGGATCCGGCCAGAGCACGTACGGAAATCCGTACGGCAGCGGGCAGTATTCCGGGAACAGCTACGGCGGGACGACCTATAAGGAAGCCTATAACGGCTGGGGATTCTACGGGAATCCCTTCGGAAACGCGCAGTATGAACAGCCGCATGCAGGCAGTCAGTCGCAGGACGACATCAAAATGCAGGCGGCGGCCAATCACCTGAATGCACGGGCATATAACGAGGCCCTGCACGTTCTGGATGAAGTGCAGGACCGTACTGCCGAATGGTATTATTTCTGTGCGATCGCCCACAACGGCATGGGCAACAACATCAATGCGCTCAATTATGCAAGACAGGCAGCCTCTCTGGCGCCGGACAACATCAAATACCAGCAGCTGATCCAGGCACTGGAAGGCGGCGGCACATGGTACCGCGATATGAGCCAGAGCTACGGCGGTACGCCGTCCGCCGGCAGCAATCTCTGCTGCTATCTCTGCCTGCTCAACATGATGTGCGGCGGCGGCTGTGCGCCGGTCGTCTGCTGCATCTGAATTTATCTGTCGAAGATCAGATGATACGCTTCCTCATCCACACGGTATGCGGGAAGCATTTTTATTGTCCCGGCGGAAAACGTTTCCTTCCCGGTCTTTCGGATCGTTGACGGATCCGGGCCCTTCATCCAGTCCGCCGATTCCGACAGCGCCGCCAGCATATACGGGCCGTACAGAAAGCTCACCTTTCCGAAACCTGCGGACACGCGGCGGATGCCGTACGGCAGAACAATGCAGATCTCGTCGCCGGCGGAAAATCCGCCCGCAAGCACTGCATATCCCTTCTCCGGCGTGAAAGCCGTTTCCGCCCCATTGACCAGGATCCGGATCTTCCCGGAAGTCCAGCCGGGGATGCGGATCCTGACATTCCGGTTCCAGTCTGCGTGGAATTGCAGGGAGAATGTGCCCTCTTCGGTTTCGCGAAGGCTGACATTCGCCCCGGCCGCTTTTTCCTGCAGCTCCGCAGGAACGTAAAGATTCAGATAAAGCGCCTCCGCATCCAAAGCAAAGATATGCTGCACATACCGGAACCGGCTCTCCATGCCCGTTCCGTGACAGCAGGTATTCTCCTCCGTGGAGTATTCTTTCCGCCCGCCGGGCCGCAGCGGCATGAAGTAGGTCGTACCGCCGTCCGGTCTCGGAGAAGCGCTCATGAGGATGTGGTTCAGCAGGGAATTTTCATACAGATCCATCACCTTTGCGGAGGAAGCATGCGCGAAGAAGGCGCCGTAGAGCCGCTCCAGATTATACGTCGCGCAGCTCTCGGCTGTCTTGTCCGTAAACAGCCGTTTCGCGCTGCCGGCCCGGTGGAACATCTCCGTCTCGCCCACGCCGCCGTTCACGTAAATATGTCCGCTGCCCGTGATCTCGATAAA
The DNA here is from genome assembly GCA_002373555.1 of Lachnospiraceae bacterium UBA3645. Taxonomy (GTDB): domain Bacteria; phylum Bacillota; class Clostridia; order Lachnospirales; family Lachnospiraceae; genus UBA3305. Next base: position 1,830 of record DFKM01000103.1, on the reverse strand, counting down.
GTTCATGACGATCAGGAAATACTTTTCCCGGTCGGCGGCAAGCCTTGCCAGCCGCTCGTTCTCACAGCGGTCCGGATCAATGCCGCAGAGCGCGTCATAGAAAGCCAGCGCACCGATGATCTGCGGAATATGCTGATTGCCATGCATATCCTCCAGCGTATCGATCCCCGCTTCCATCGGATCGAACAGCTTCGGATTCAGGAAGAAGGAGGCGCATTCCAGATGCGTATCCTTCCCTGTCAGGCCGTACAGCTGCACCATCGTGCCGAGCATGCCGCCGTATTCTCCGGCAATGTACATGCTCCACATCTTTCTTCTCTTTTCGCCGTCCAGCCGGGAAAGCCTGTCATAGACCCAGTCGCCCATGGCGGATTCCACCGCCAGCGCGGTCTCATTTCCGATGTAAATATAAGCATCATAAAGACCGGACATGATCTTATCCAGGGTATAATACGGCGCCCAGATCTGCGGATACGGCGTATACACCTCCAGCAGATCGAACTGCGTCTCGTCATAGGCGGAGAGAAAGCCCGGTTTCACGCGGCCGCCCGCTGAGAAAGCCTGCTGGCATTCCGCAAGGCCTTCCACCAGCGCCACCACTTTTTCCCGGAAACGCACGTCTCCGGTGACGGAAAACGCGAGCGAAAGCCCGGACAGATAATGGCCTGTCGTGTGGCCCCGCAGATTTCCCGCCGGATCATCCCAGCCCGTCATCGGCGCCGCGCCCCGGGTACCGAGCCCTGCCGCCTGCCGGAAATTATACAGCATCTGGTCAGTATCCTGTGCGAGCAGCCATTCGCCCATGACCTGCGCAGCATCGTAATAACAGCTGCCGCCGGTCAGCCGCACGCTGCCCGGCGCCGGATAAGATACGGCAGCAGGCAGAATGGTCCCGGCCCGCCGTTCCGTTTTCTGCAGGCAGAGCATCGCCGGAATATCCGTCCCCTCCGCCTCTCCGACCATGAACTGTTCTCCGGTGCCGGCCGAGGCCGCAGCCCATTCCTCCGGCATCGGGATCCATGTCACCGGGACCGCCATCAGGCGCCCGTCCTCCGTCTCGGCCGCCGTATAATGCGGCAGCTCCGGATCCGCCGCGGCAGTGACTTTCAGGAGCGGCCGGATCCCGGTAATGACGGTATCCTTCTTTTCCTGCAGCACCGTCGCCTCAAAGACACGCGTCCTGCTGACGCCGTTAAGCACCGCCGTCACGGTCAGTCTGACCGGTCTGTCGCCCATACCGAAAAGAGGGCGGTGTACCCGCCCTTCTTTATCGATGAATCGTTCCTCGCTGCTCTCCCATGTAAATGCGGAACCGTTTTTCCCGGCCGCCGGAAAAGCGAGCGTCTGCTCGACCGTATTCAGATTACCGAGATAAACTGCCGCAAGATCTTCTTCGATCAGTCTTACAGTATTCTCCATGATTTCTCTCCGTATCCCGCCAGGCAGCCCGGCGGCGTCGGTTTATTTTCTGTAGCCGTCCGGATTGTTCTTCTGCCAGTTCCAGGAATCGCGGCACATCTCGTCGATGGAGAACTGCGCCTTGAAACCAAGTTCGGCCTCCGCCAGCGAGGGATCGGCATAGCACTCGGCAATATCGCCGTCACGTCTGGGATCGACCTGATAAGGGACTTCCTTGCCGCAGGCTTTTCCGAATGCTTCGATCAGTTCGAAGACGCTGGTGCCTTTGCCGGTACCGAGGTTGTAGGTGTATACGCCCGCACCGCTCTTTTCCATTTTCTGCAGCGCAAGCACATGGCCCTGCGCCAGATCGCAGACGTGGATGTAATCGCGTACACCGGTGCCGTCCGGGGTATCGTAATCGTTTCCGAA
>DFKM01000236.1 GCA_002373555.1 Lachnospiraceae bacterium UBA3645 | reverse complement strand
TCGCGCTTGCCGAACCAGCCGTCATCCATTACGATCATCTCAACGCCCATGTCCCTGGCCGCCTTCGCGATCTCGATCAGTTTGACATCATCAAACTGAAAGAACGCCGCCTCCCATGTGTTGATCAGCACCGGCCGTCTGACCTCTTTTATGAACTTGCTCCTGTTGAGATTGTTCCTGAAGAAATCGTGGTATGTATGGCTCATTCCGGTGAGCCCGTCACCGGAAAACGTCATCAACACCGCCGGCGTATCAAACACTTCACCCGGTCCCAGCGAATAACGGAACACGCTGTCGTTGATGCCCATCACCAGCCGGAGCTGATCGTACTGATCGAGCTCTGCCTCAGCAGTAAAACTTCCGGAATACATCAGCGCGAATCCATAGCACGCGCCGTGATCTTCATCTGCCGATTTATCCACCAACGCGACAAAAGGATTCTGCTGATGGGAGGAGATCCCTCTCCCGCTGCGGATCCTGTGGACGTGATGGGTCATCGGCTGACGTTCCACCTGCCGCTCCTGCCCGTAGCGGCCCGGAAGCGACAGGATATCCATGCTGCTCCCATTGAGATAATCGATGCAGCAGGACATGATCCTCTCGAGTCTGATGGTCCTGTCTCCGCCGTTGCGCACTCTTGCCGCCCGCATGATGATATCCGCCTCTTCAAATACAGAATAGAGCAGCACGACCTGCACCTTGCTGACTGCGTCTTCCAGCACGACCTCCAGAGTATCCACCGTATCGCGCTCCGCAGCAAATGCAGTCGGCAGTCCGTGCAGCACGAACGGTCCTTTGTATATCCTGTGGGACACATACCTTCCGTCGAAAGAGAAGCTTCCGTCGGCGTTGCACACCTCAATGGAATTGATCCGGAAATCCCCCTGCTGCTGTGTTGTAAACTCCTGCGGCTGGGCATCCAAAGAAAACGTTCTCTCCTCGAGAGAGTCGTACGGATTTCCGGAAAAGCCCCGGTCATATCTGCAGATTCTATAGGACATGTCTTCATCCCGGATAGACGGTCCATAGTACAGGTGTTTCACATAATTCAGATTGCCCACTTTCATCTGATATGTGGCGGACGCCGTATGCAGAGAAAATGTTTTCTTCATCTCGTTATATACTATCGACATGTTCCATCTCCTGTGTATCCGGATTTTGCGTTTCGTTCAGGGTACGTCAATCATACAACAAAAGGGAGCTGATTTCCATATAGGTATCTACCGAAATATCATGGTATAATAGGCGTACGGCACATGCCATACACTGCCTTACAGGGAGGAATACCATGACTGACAACTTCGCAAGCATCCACCAGCTTCTGAGAGATTCGCTGGAGCAATATGAAAAGTCGCGGGGCGAGGCACTCGCCGATCCGCATCAGCGGCTTCTGGCGGCGCTGGAACACCCCTATATGACGATGCCCAATCACGACGCGTTCCTGTCGGCGCTCCGTCAGGAGCTGACGGCGGAGGAATGCAGGGCGTGGTTCGCGTATCCGGATTTCAGCTACCGGGCTGTGCCTTTGCAGCCGGAAGAGGCTGCCGAAAAAGCCGATCCGGATCTGCGTTCCGGGTTTGCCGCTCTGTCTGACAGCCTGATCCGCAAAGGCTTCCTGACATCGATGCCGAAACCGGACGGCAGCACGGGCTATTTCAGAACCTACATGCTGTATCTTTGCTACAGCGCAGTCGAATCCAACACCGGCTCCCCTCTGAACAAGGCGCTGCAGGATTTTTGGCTGTACATCGCGGATGTGGACGGTTCCAGGCTCCGCACGCTTGCCCCGGAACACCGGGTCCTCCCGAATCCCGTGTCTCTTACCGGCAAGTATACCGACGGCAGGATCGCCATGAATGTCGACATTCCGGATACCAGAGAAGTGATTCCTACTGACCTGTGTGAGGAAATGCTGCATCGCTGCACACCTATCGCGGTCATCAACTGCGTATGCCGCCAGGCAATGGAAAACCGCGGCGACCGGGCTTGTGACTATCCGATCAAGGATGTCTGCTTCCTCTTCAACGAAGCCGCCAACGAAGCGATTCGCGGCGGCTGGGCAAAAGAACTGACATTGGAAGAAGCAAGAAAGCAATTAGAAGAACTGCGTGAGCTGGGTCTGGTGCAGGTCATCAGTAATCTCCAGCATCCGCTCTCGCTCTGCAACTGCTGTTCGTGCTGCTGTGTCTGCCTGCGGACGCTTATGCGAAACGAAGACACTTTGGCTGTTGCGTCCCGGTTCAGCGTGCAGGTCATTTTCCCCGAGCAGTGTATCGGCTGCGGCCGCTGCGCCGCAGTATGCCAGATGGGCGCAATCAGTTTCTCTGACGCCGGCGTCACCATCCGCTCCGATAAATGCATCGGCTGCGGACAATGTGTCAGCCGCTGCCCGAAGTCTGTCCTGAAGATGAAGGCACTGCCGAACGCCCAGGGTCCCGACCGGTACACCGTCGACCGGATCTTTCTGTAGATTTTCCTAAGAAAGGTTTCTATTTGTTTCGATGATACGTTGCGATATGTCCGATGGGGCTGACGCAGGGCATGACCTCATCTTCAGAAAGGTCCATTGCTTTTTCAAAGGCCTGCCGCTTCATGGTGCCTCCGATCCAGGTCGTTCCGATCCCCA
>DFKM01000144.1 GCA_002373555.1 Lachnospiraceae bacterium UBA3645 | reverse complement strand
AAGCAGCGTATCGCCATTGCCAGAGCGCTGATCAACAAGCCGAGGGTGCTTTTGCTCGATGAACCTTTGGGCGCGCTGGATCTGAAACTCCGCAAGCAGATGCAGATCGAACTCAAGCGTCTGCAGAAAAAACTGGGAATCACTTTTATCTATGTTACCCACGATCAGGAAGAGGCCATGTCCATGTCGGACCGTATCGCTGTCATGAAGGATGGGATCATCCTGCAGATCGACAAGCCGACAGAAATCTACAACAGACCAAACTGCCGCTTCGTTGCTGACTTTATCGGTGAATCCAATATCATGGGCGGTACCGTGACGAGGGTGGAAGGCGATCTGCTGACGGTAGCGACCCCGGACGGTGAAGTACAGACAAAGGGCGTTGGTTTTGCAGTGGGTGAGGAAATCGATATTTCCGTGAGAACAGAGTATCTGGAATGCAGCAGCGAGCCTGCCGGCAGCTTCAGTCTCAAGGCAACGATCCGCGATTTCACCAACATGGGCACCGTCATCAAGACCAGTGCCCTGACGGCCAGCGGGAAGGAACTTCGGATCTCTGCGTTTGAGCAGGACGAAAACCTGCACGAAGGACAGGATGTCTATCTTTTCTGGAAGCCGGAGAAGTCCGTTCCGATCCACAGAGAACAGAAGGAGGCGAAGGCATGACAGCGTCAAAAGGCAGAGCGAAGGGAACGAACCGTCTGCCTTTGCTGGCGCAGGCGGGCCCGGTGTCCCTTTGGATGATTCTATTCGTTACAATTCCCATGCTGTTCATCATTTTCATCAGTTTTATGACGAGAGGGACTTTTGGCGGCGTTGAGTACACACCGTCTCTGGAGTCATATCAGACGATGATGGAAGTCACCTATTTCCATATAATCGTGAAAAGTCTTGGGGTCGCTGCAGAGACCACGATCGCGTGCCTGATCGTCGGATATCCTTTTGCCTATTACATTGCACGTAAACCGCCGGCAACGGCCTCAAGGCTGATCACACTCCTCATGATACCGTTCTGGACCAACTCGCTGATGCGTCTGAACGCGTGGATGCTGATCTTTCAGACCAACGGCCCGGTGAACAACTTCATGCTGAACACCCACATGATCGATAAGCCGATCACCTTCATCTTTACGGATGGACTGGTGCTCCTGGGATTGATCACCAATTACCTGCCGTTCGCGGTGCTGCCGATGTATTCTTCCATCGAGAAACTGGAGAAGCCGATCCTGGAAGCTTCCGCCGATCTCGGAGCCACGCCGGGCGTGACCCTGCTGAAAGTGACGCTTCCGCTGACCTTCCCCGGGATCTTCTCGGCGATCATCCTGACGTTTATTCCGGCGCTGGGAACTTATGTCATCACCGACATGCTGGGCGGGGGCAAAGTCTTATACATCGGTAACATTATCAAAAATCAGTTCGGAACGATCCGCAACTGGCCTCTGGGAGCGGCACTATCTGTGCTCCTTCTGGTCATTACAGCCCTGATGATCTTCATCTACTCCAGATTCGCCAAAGTGGAAGATATGGAGGTGGTATAGATGGCAGCTGCAGAAAGACTGAATCGAAAACAGAAAAGAGAACGAAGGAGAAAAATCCCCTGGACGATTTTTGCAGCACTGGTATACTCCAGTTTCTACATTCCCGTCCTGGTCATGATCATGTTCTCCTTCAACGACGCAAAGCGGAATTATTCCTGGATGGGCTTCACTACCAAGTGGTATCCCAAGCTGTTTTCCTTCGGGAACCATGATCTCTGGGAATCGCTGGCCTACTCCCTGATCATAGCCGTTGTGGTCACGGTCATCAGCGTCATAATCGGTGTCCTCGGCGGTATCGGACTGAAGAAGTTCGAATTCCGCGGAAAGAAGTTTATCAACATGATGCTCTTCGTACCGATCGTCGTACCGGAGATCGTCCTTGCGGTATCCATGCTGATCATCTTTATGATCGCCGGATTCAAACTGGGACTTGGAACGATCGTCATCGGGCACTGCACCTTCTGCATCCCATATGCGGTCATCATCATCAAGGGCCGCATCACCGGAGATAATGAGACCCTGCAGGAAGCCTCCATGGATCTCGGGGCGAACCGGCTGCAGACATTCCTGAAGGTGACGATCCCAAGCATCATGCCCGGGATCATGTCAGCGGCATTCCTGTCGTTCACATTATCCATCGATGACGTCATGATCTCCAACATGCTTGCCGGAGCCAGTCAGTCTACGCTTCCGGTGCTGATCCTGTCCGTCAACCGTACCGGGATCACGCCGGATATCAACGCACTGACGACTGTCATGGTCATCGTGATGATCTTTGGCATGATCGTGATGAATATCCTGCAGAGAATACATAATAAACGGGAAGCCAGAATGCTGGCGGAAAGTGATGAACGAATTCGTGCTGCCCGCCTGGCAGCTGAAGAATATTAATTCACCTGACCAATCATGTTATTGAGAGAAGGAGGTTTTTTCGAATGAAAAAGAAGTTAATGGCTATGATCCTCGGGCTTGTGGTTATATTTGCGCTGACAGCCTGCGGAGGTGGAGATTCCGGAACCTCGGGCGATTCCGGCTCCAAAGAACTGAACATCTTCATGTGGAGTGATTACATTTCTGATGAAACGATCGCGGATTTCGAGAAGGAAACCGGAATCAAGGTCAATCTCAGCTACATGAATGACAATGCAGATTCTGTCAACAAACTGACCGCTGGTGCGGGCGATGAGTACGACCTGATCATGACCTGCGACGCTTATATGGAGTCCCTGATCAACGGCGGCTATCTGGAAGAGCTGGATCTGTCACAGATCCCGAATTCCGAGAACATCAACAAGGCATACTGGACCGAACAGAATCAGAAGTTCTGCGTACCCTATCTGATGAACTACATCTACGTAGTTTATGATAAAGAAAGATGCCCGATCGAGATCACCTGCTACAACGATCTGATCAAACCGGAGATGAAGGGGCAGCTTGGTTCCATCGATGGAGCCCGCAACCTGTTCCCGATTGCGCTGATCGCGCTGGGATATGATCCGAACTCCAAAGAAGAATCCGAGATCGCGGAAGCATACGAATGGCTGAAGAAATACAACGCGAACGTTGTAGCATACGGTTCCACTGAGACAAATATCGTGAACGGTACGATCTCCGCGATGCTGACTTATGACGGAAACACCGCGGAAGCAATGGCTGCCATGGGCGACAACAACACCCTGACCGTAGCTCCTTTCAAGAAAGATCCGGTACAGCTCGGATTCGACCTGTACGTCATTCCGAAAGGCGCGAAGCATATGGACGCAGCTTATGCCTTCCTGAACTACATCACCGACGCAGAGGTTATGGCTAAGAACCTGGTCGAGAATCCGTATTCCTGCCCGAATGACGCTGCAGTCGCAGCTGCTTCCGAGGAATACCGCAACGATCCGGCATTCGACTTCGACTACAAGGAGAACATCTTCTTCCAGGAAGACGTAGGCGATGCGATCAAGATCTATGACAAATATTATCAGAAGTTAAAGGTCGATACCGGCGAATAATCGGGAGGAAAACACGTTGATCAATTTCAAAGAGCAAGAAAAGATCGATAGCGTGCGCGGTGCTTTGGCGCTGCGCACGCAAATCGAACCGCTGGCAGACAGCATCTGGGAAAAGGGGCTGAAAAACCTTTGCTTTCTTGGAATCGGCGGCACCTGGGCAAGCTGTCTCCAGGTGGTCTGCTATATGAAAGAACGCACCGGGATGGAAGTCTTCGCCATGAACGCCGCAGAGTATAACACCACCGGAGATCGTAGGATCGGACCCGGCACCTGCGTAGTAATATCCTCTGTTACGGGAACCACAGAAGAAATCGTAGCGGCGGTGAAACTAGTTCAAAGCAAAGGTGCAGAGGTCATCGGATTCATCGACAAGGAAGATTCGGAGCTCGCCGGGATGGTCGATCACTGTATCACTTACAAGTCCAATGAGCAGATGAAATTCTTTATCACGGCAGATCGTTTCATGAACCTTGCCGGAGAGCTGCCTGAATACGACGAGATGTATGTGCAGTTCGACCGATATCTGCCGGAAGCACTTGTAGGCGCAGAGAAAGCATCGGATGCCTTCGCTCAAGATTTTGTCAGCGCACACAAAGATGACGCATTGCACTATTTCATCGGCGGAGGAACACTCTACGGAGCAACCTACTCCTATGCTATGTGCTACTGGGAAGAAATGCACTGGCTCAGGACCAAGTCCATCCATTCAGCAGAGTTCTTCCACGGAATGCTGGAGATCGTAGATAAGGATACTCCTGTGACCCTCTTCATCGGAGAAGACCAGCAGCGTCCTCTGGGAGAACGAGTCGCCAGATTCCTGCCCCGCATCTGTGAAAACTACACCATCATAGATACCAAAGACTATGAACTGCCGGGAATCGGAGAAGAATACCGCAGCAGAGTCAGTCATCTGGTGATGCATGCTGTCACCAACCGGATCGATGCACATCTGGTGGATCAGACCGGGCATGACATGAACCTGAGACGTTATTACCGACAGATGGATTATTAGTGAGTTCAACCATGATATTTGGACTGTTTACCTGCGGCTATCAGAGAGAGAACGATGAGCAGATGTTCGTGGATGCAGATGCCTTCGGCTATGACTATATCGAACTCTGGGGCGGCCGTCCTCACGGCTATGCACCGGATCTGGTCAGAGGGAAAGCGGACAGAATGCGCTATCTCTCTGAAAAGTACCGCATTCCGATCCGTATTTTCACGCCGGAACATAACGCATATCCCTTCAACTATATGATGGGCGATCGAATGCAGTGGGAGGACAGTATCGAGTACCTGAAGACAGCGATTCACGCCTCTGCCCTTCTGGGGGCAGAGGCGATGCTGCTTTCGATCGGTCACAGCGGTGGTCTGTCACCAAAGTATTGCAAGAAACGGCTTCTCTGCAGTCTGGAGATATTGTCAGAAGAAGCACAGAAATACGGGCAGAATCTGCTGCTGGAGAACCTGACGCCGATGGAATCGGATTGCTATACGACGTTAGAATCTTACAGCGAGCTGTTTGAGGAAAACCTGCCAAATTTACAAGCCATGTGTGACGTGGTGGTTCCTTTCGTTCATGGTCAGGATCCGGTGGATTATTACCGGACACTGGGATCGAAAATGACGCATCTGCATCTGACGGATTCCAACGGTGTGGATGAGTCGCATATTCTGCCGGGAGATGGTATCATGGATCTGAAGACCGTATTACACTCTTTTCGCAGCGCCGGGTACGATGGAAAAGCGACCATCGAACTGGTCACGGGTTATATAAACGATCCTTCCGGAGCCGCAGCACTGGCAATCAGCAGAATCAAGGAGTTGTTATGAAACGAATCGCATGTATCGGTGATAACTGTATCGACTGTTACGAAGAGACGAACGAACGGTATCCAGGAGGCAATCCCGTGAATGTTTCCGTGTATTTCCAAAGACTCGGGACCCCTTCCTCCTACATCGGGGTCGTCGGAAACGACGATGACGGACGGATGATCCTCGATGCCTTAAAAAGAAAGAACGTGGATGTCAGCCACGTCAGGATCCTGGACGGAAAGACCGCAACGACCCGGGTGCAGAGAATCAATGGGGACCGGGTATTTCTCGGAGATGATCCCGGCGTCGTTCCTCAGCTGGATCTAACGGAAGAGGATCTGGATTTCATCGCGGAACACGATCTGGTCGTGACCGGATTATGGGGATACACGGAACCCTTCCTGCCGATTCTGAAAAGCCGCGGGATCCCCATCGCCTACGATGGATCTGATCATCCATTTCTTCCTCAATGCGAGGTCGGAATGAAAGCTGCGGAATACGTCTTTTTTTCTGATGATCTCAGCGATGAGGCTCAACTGCGGGACAGGATGCTGAGCATCCGGGCTCTGGGGCCAAAGGTCGTGGTAGCCATGAGAGGCAGTCACGGAAGTCTGGCTCTGGAAGGGGATCGATGGGAATCCTTTGGAATCATTCCATGCAAGGTAGTGGACACCATGGGCGCCGGCGACAGTTATATCGCAGGGTTTCTGAATGCCTGTCTGGCAGGGAGTGATCTGGCGGAATGCATGAAAAAAGGGGCTGAAAACTCAGCCCTTACCATCGGATATAACGGAGCGTGGTAACCCTTTTCCGGTCTTCGCCACGTGTTTGAAGACATTCTCGAAGCGCTGAACCGCTTCGAGAACGTATTCCAACACGTAGCGAAAACAGGAAAAGGTCTGGTGAAATAATGGGCAGAGTCGAAACAATCGCAGAATTTGCGAAGAAGATGGCAGAACTCCCTTATTCTACGGGCGAAATGCATGCGATCCTTCTGAAATCGGAGGATCGTTGCTATATGACGGATGATTACACGGACTTCCGGAACGTTCAGCCGGAAGACATTCTGGATGTCACCGAGCTGGATCTGCCGGAGAAAGACGCATTGATGCGGCTTTCTTCGCGGCGCGCGATGGTTTTGTTCCGTACGCCTTACGTAGGCGTATGCCTCGACGCCAAACACACTATCGACGCAAGCCTCGATGACATGGCGCAGATCGTCGGACGGCAGGTACAGATCGTCCCGCGCGTCGCCGGCAAACTGCGGGCGGCCCTGCGCTCCGCCGAAGCCGTCCTGGTCGAAGACCGCTACGCGATCGCCGCAGGCCGCAGCCTGTACGAAGCGTACACGGCCATGACGGTCCTGGAAAAGCAGGCGGAAGTAATGCTGAAAGCCTCCGTGATCGGCGGCGCCAAACCGCTGGGCCGGCTGGAATGCCAGCTGATGCACACGGTCTATATGCAGAAGTACTCGAAAGCAGAAAAGGAGCACAGAGATGAATCGGAAGGATGAAATGAACCTTCGCGAGCTGCTCGTGGAATATGGAAACAAGCTGCTCGAAGAAGGGCTGGTCCAGGGCACCTGGGGGAATCTTTCGGTGCGGCTGGATGAGACCTATATGCTTTGTACTCCGTCGGGCCTGGACTACGAACGCCTGACACCGGCCGACATGGTCCTGGTCGAGTGCAGCACCCTGGAGCACATCGGGCCGCAGAAGCCCACCTCAGAAAAGGGCCTCCACGCCGGCATCTACCTGCTCCACTCGGACGCAGGCGCCGTGATCCACACGCATTCCAAGTACTGCTGCATCTTCGCGGCGGCCGATATGCCGCTGCAGGTGGAAGACCCGCAGCTCGCCGCCGAAATCGGCGAGATCCTGCCCATCGCGAAGTACGGCTTCGCCGGCACCAAGGCGCTGACCAAAAACACCCTGAAAGCCCTCGGCGCCCGGCCCGGCTGCATCATGTCGCATCACGGCATGATTTGCTGGGGCCGCGACCTGCCGGACGCCTTCGACAAGTGCCGGAAGATCGAGCAGGCTGCGAAGGCCTATATCGATCGGCGGTGGGAGAAGTAAGAAGGCTCACTAGGATTGTGATACTCCCGCATTTCATTTGACAGATAATCCGTCTTAAACAGTCCATTTCGGGACTGAACAGACGGATTTTTCTGTATGGTCGATTACTCGGGCTCTCGTTTTGTAGAAATTATGGCCAGAGACCTCTTTTCTACAACAGTTCTTGTAGAGTACGCTGTAATGCGTTTCTTTTCTACAACGTTTTTTGTAGAGTGATGCCAA
>DFKM01000002.1 GCA_002373555.1 Lachnospiraceae bacterium UBA3645 | reverse complement strand
CCCGAGACCACGACCGGCGGCCGCGCGCTGAAGTTCTATTCTTCCGTGCGTATGGATGTACGCCGTACGGAATCCCTGAAGCAGAGCGGCGAAGTGATCGGTAATCATGTCCGTGTGAAGGTCGTCAAGAACAAAGTCGCGCCGCCTTTCCGTGAAGCGGAATTTGATATCATGTTCGGAAAGGGAATCTCCAAAGAAGGGGATATCCTGGATCTGGCAGCGAAGGTGGATATCGTGGAGAAGAGCGGTGCCTGGTACTCCTACGGAGGGAACCGCATCGGCCAGGGCCGGGAGAATGCGAAGCAGTATCTGACAGCCAACCCGGCAGTCATGTTCGAGATCGAGCAGAAAGTCAGAGAACATTACGGACTGCCGACAGAGGAGATGCCGGAGGACCTTGCGGCGGAAGCACCGGCGGAAGAGGAATAAGAACTGAATACAAGTGTGACAGAATTGATGTACGAAGGAAACAGCGCCCTTCACGGAGAGATCCGCGAAGGGCGTTGTTTTCATAATGCGCTATTGTGTGCAACTAAATAAAGGTTGCAAATATACATAAGTAGAATTATAATGAAGGAGGAGCAATGAGTACAAAGGAGAAACTGATCAACAAACTGAAATCGGGTGCTTTGGGTTTTACTATTGATGATACCGAAGTTCTGTTAGGTTATCTTGGCTTTTATGCGGATCAAAAGGGCAGAACCAGCGGATCAAGGATAAAATTCTGCGATCCGGTTACAGGGAGAAAAATATTGATGCACAGACAGCATCCCGGTAAAGAACTAAAGCGCTATCAGATCAGAGAACGGATGACTTTTTTGGAAGGAGAAAATCTGATATGAACAATACGGTAATGTACAAAGGTTATGTTGGAAGTGTTGATTTTTCCGCCGATGATCAACTGTTATTCGGTAAAGTGCAGGGAATACGTTCTCTGATTTCCTACGAAGGAAAAAGTGTAGGAGAGCTGATTCAAGATTTTCAGGAGGCAGTGGACGATTATCTGAGGATGTGTAAAGAAGAAGGTGTTGATCCGGAAACTCCATATAAAGGCAGCCTGAATATTCGCCTGGGCAGGGAATTGCACAGAGATGCGGCGGTCTGTGCGTTGGCACATAATGTTTCTCTAAACAGCTATATTCAGGCTGCAGTGAGAGAACGGGTGAACAGGGAACAGGATGTCGCTGGTTTCAGCAATTCATTATAAAGCGGCTTTAGAAGCTCACGTCTGTGAACGTGAGAGGTTCACATTTCTGGCAGATACGGTCGGCGGCAGCCGATCGTATTTTTTTATTCCTACCCCAAAATTCCCGAACCAGTCGACGAATCCTATAGTGAAAGAAAAAACCGGACAAACCGGAATGCAAAGGAGTACCACTATGAGATTCGGAAAAAAGACAGTGATCGTATCAGCAGCCGTCATGGCAATCGGAACAGCAACATTTGTTTCAGCGAAGGCACCGAGCATCGTACCGGGAGGAACGGCGCAGAATCCACAGACAACAGCTTCCACGGACAGCAAGAAGAATCAGAATCCTCTGTCCTTCGCCGGTATCGACATGAGCCGTCTGATACTGCCGGAAGGCTTCGTTCCCTTCGATGAAGCACATGTGCCGGACGGAAAGAATGCGCCGGCGAACGGCGAACTGAAGGCGATCGAGTTCGATGAAAACGGCAAGATGCTGAACGGACAGAAACCTGCAGAGGGTGAGAAGCCCGCGCAGCCCGAAGGTGCAGAGGCCGCGAAGGAGGGTGAGAAGCCAGAGATGCCCGAGTGCGCAAAGGCCCCGAAGGAAGGCGAGAAGCCCGAACTGCCCGAGAATTCCAATACAAACAGCAAATCTGACGAAAGCAGCACAGAGAAGGATTCTGCAAGCGACAAGCAGGTGAAGAAAGGCCAGGTCCCCGAGAAGCCCGCAAACGACAGCCAGCAGCCGCAGATGAAGGAAGGGCAGGCGCCGGAGAAGTCTGCAAATGACAGCCAGCAGCAGGAAAAAAGCCAGACATCTGAAAAGTCTGCAGACAACGGCCGGCAGCCGCAGGATAACGGCCGTGCGCCCGAAGGCCCCATGGGCGGCGCCCCTCAGGAAAACGGCAGCCAGCCCCAGGGCGGAAGCGCACCGGAAGGCATGCCGGAAATGTGATCCCGATTATTAACACCGGCAGAACGTTTTTAAGTATGTTTAAAGATGACTGTTTACCATACACCCCAGATACCTGATGGAAGATATTTAACAATGAGGGTATGTGTATGAGTGAACTGGTATTGAAGATTCAGAACGCGCAGGGCAGCAATGACGCGCTGGAAAAGCTCATTGCCGAGTACCAGAGCTTCATCCTGGCCTGCGCTTCCCGCGCGGTCAATCATTTCGTGACAAAAAGCGACGATGAATGGTCGATCGCGTTGATCGCATTCAACGAAGCCGTACAGAATTATGACAGTACAAAAGGCGATTTCCGGGGATTTTCCAATCTGATCATCCGGAGACGGCTCAATGATCACCTGAAGAAAGAGTACCGGCGCATGAACGAAGTGCCGACTGAGCCCATGATCCTGCAGGGCGGGCTGTCGATGGGCGAAAACGAAGCGGCAGGGGATGACGGTACGCATGCAGCAGAGGCCGTTTCCGAGGACAGCGTTTCCGGGAATACGGCCGCCTGGCCCGGACAGTATACGATCAGTGACAAGATCAGTGCTGTGCAGCAGGAACTGAAAGTATTCGGTTTTTCCTTCTTCGACGTATCGGACAGCACGCCCCGGGCGGCAAAGACAAAAGACGCCTGTGTGAAAGCAGCCGCCGTTATGCTGAAAACGCCGGCCTTCCTGACCATGCTGAAGGAATCCGGTACGCTTCCGATCAGCAAACTGGCTTCCGTGAGCGGGGTGAAAAGGAAGATCCTGGAGCGGCACCGGCGTTACATTATTGCGGCCGTTGTGATTCTGAACGGGGATTATCCGCTGCTGGCGGAATATATGAGAACAGTGAAGGACGAGGTGGACAGGCTATGAAGGCAGTCGTATTGGAAATCGAAAACAGGGAAGCTGCCGTTCTGGCCGAGGACGGAAGCTTCCGGAAGATCACGGACCGTGGATATGCCGTCGGGCAGGAGATCGAACTGACCGAGGAGGTCCTTCCGCTCCAGAAAAAGCGTTTTTCAAAACGGGTTGGTGCTGCCGCGGCGTGTGCGGCGATGGCAGTCATTGTCGGGAGCGGTCTGTTCTACGCATCCGAGACCGTGTTTGCCTATTCGACCGTGGAAATTGAAACGAAAACGGCCAGCATCAGGCTAAAACTCAATAAAAAAGACCAGCTGATCGGGATCACGACCGATCAGGATGCGGACCCCGAACTGGCGGGGATCATCAGCGAGCTGGTCAGGAAGCGTTCTTCGCTGGATGATGCCGTGACCGCATTGTCCGACTCGCTCGACGCCGAAGCGGAAGTAAACGTTGAGTCATCGGATGACGCCCATGCATCAGCGCTTCGGGACGAAGTGAAGAAAATGATGCCTGAGAAGTCTGCTCATTCCGGCGAAAATGCTGCAGCTGCGGCGGGCAGAGAAGACGGAGCGGAATCCGCCCTGGAAGGCAGCCCGGAAGCTGATGAGCAGAAGGAAAATGATGCTGCGCCGGAAGCCGCTTCAAAGGATCCTGCAGATGAAAGGATGCAGCAGGGGCTGGAAATGCTCCCGAAGACCGCGGCCGGAGAAACAGGAAATGGCGGACAGACGGCCGGAATCGCGGAGGAAACATTTTCAACGGAAAGAGATCCGGATGCTGAAAGCAGCATGCCTGCATCATCTGGGGATGGAACAGACAGCGGCAGGAATATGAAATCAGAACCGCAGGGGGTGTCTTCGGATAAAGCCGCGGGTCAGGATGAGCAGATGCTGCCGAAGGATCGGATGGCATCGGAACACGACACGCAGACCAATGCAGGGGGAACTGAACGGGACGGCGCTGCGGATGCTGCCGAAGAGCGGGAAGAAGGAACATTCGTACGGGAAGAATATGCGCAGCAGAATCCGAACGGCGGAGATGCGGAAGGATCGAGCGGGCAAGAGAGAGCTCAGGACACATGCGCCCCGAAGGATCAGTGAGCACTGTCACCCCAATCATCAGCAGGCAATGAAAACGCGGCCGGGCCTGCGGAGACAGGCGGGGCGCGGTAAGGGAAGTCCGGAAATCAGACAATTCATTTTCAACGGAAAAACAAAAAAGCGGCAGGAACGCATCCTGCCGCCAATTTTTTCTCAAACCCCGAGCAGTCTTTTCAGCTCGGCCAGGAAATCCGGGAATTCCGTGAAGTGCGGAAGGTCCGGATTGTCTTTGATGATCGCTTCCGTGCTGCGGAACAGGATGCCCGCGCGGCTCGCTCTGATCATCGCGAGGTCGTTGAAGCTGTCGCCGGCGGCGATCGTCTCAAATCCCATCGACTGCAGGCCGCGCACGGAGGTGAGCTTGGAATTCTCGCAGCGCATGATGTGTCTGCGGATCATGCCGTCGGGCGCGACATCCAGCGTGTTGCAGAACAGCGTGGGCCAGCCGAGCTTCTCGATCAGCGGCTTCGCGAACTGGTCAAAAGTGTCGCTTAAAATGATCACGCGGGTGATGGAACGGAGCTCATCCAGAAATTCTTTTGCACCGGGCAGCGGATCCATCGTCGCGATGACATCCTGGATCTGCTTCAAGCCGTAGCCGTGTTCTCTTAAAATATTGAGACGGTATTCCATCAGCTTGTTGTAATCCGGCTCGTCTCTTGTTGTGCGTTTCAGCTCCGGGATTCCGGTCGCCTCGGCAAATGTGATCCAAACTTCGGGCACCAGAACGCCTTCCATATCCAGACAAACTACATCCATGTTCTGTGATCTCCTTTTTTGAAACAGCGCTTTGACGCTGTAAACCGATAAACTTCAATGCTTAAGTGAAATGATACCATATTCCGGGCGGATTATCTACAAAAAGATAATAGGTTTCTTTGAATTTGTTTTCGATTTTCCGGCGCCGCAGGCTGCCAATGTAATGATTACGGACGAAAGGAGGAGAAAGCAAGCTTGCGTCCGTAGGAAACAAGCGAAAAGCAGGCGGAGAGGAAGGAAAACTACGGACGAAAGAAGGAGAAAGCAAGCTTGCGTCCGTGGGAAGGAAGCTAAAAGCGAGCGAAGAGCAAGGAAAGCATTTCCCCCAAGCGTACACCGCGTTAATCAAGTCACCGCAGAAAAACGCAGTTCACAAATCTGCTTTCTTATGTTAAGATGAATGGTCAGTGGGCAACCGGCAGCAGCCGTTTGCCATTCAAATCAGCTTGTCAGATGAAGGAAGTCCGCCATGTTTCACTGCTTTGTGCCGGAAGCCGGCCCCGGGATCATCAGGATCACCGGAAAGGATATGCATCACATCAAAAATGTCCTGCGCATGAAGCCGGGCGAAGCGCTTTGCGTGAGCAACGGCAAAGACCTGGATTTCTACTGCACCGTCACCGGCTTTGAGGAAGACGCCGTGCTTGTGCAGACCGACCGTGAAGCCGGGCTTGCAGCCGAGCTTCCCTCGGACATCATCCTTTACCAGGGACTTCCGAAGGCGGACAAAATGGAACTCATCATCCAGAAAGCCGTGGAGCTTGGCGCCGCGGGCATCGTCCCGGTGGCAATGAAGCGCTCGGTCGTGAAGCTGGATGAGAAAAAGCAGGAAAAGAAGCTTGCCCGCTGGCAGATGATCGCGGAAAGTGCCGCCGGCCAGTCCGGCAGAGTGAGAGTGCCGGAAGTGTTTCCGGTGTGCACGATGGCGCAGGCAATTGAAAATGTCAAATCAGACGCCGGCCTGATCATTGTCCCCTACGAGAGCGCGGACGGCATGCTTGGAATGAAAATGGCACTTGACGAAGTCCGGCCGGGCATGAAAATCGCCGTTTTCATCGGACCGGAAGGCGGATTCGAACCGGAGGAAATACTGCTTCTCGAAGATGCCGGCGCCAGGATCGTGAGCCTCGGGCACAGGATTCTGCGGACGGAGACTGCGGGGCTCGCAGCGATCACGGTGCTGATGATGAAACTGGAAATGATGACAGAATAAAGGCTCGCAGCATGAAGCCCATAGAAAAAGACTGGAACGATTGTCATGCTGAGCGTGTTGAAGTATCCGCCGCGTTACTGTTGCGGTTTAAGCAGCATAGAGGGAACTGGCTTTCATTTTTAGTAAAGCCTAAGACAGCAGAGCGAGGATCCTTCGTCGCTGGCGCTCCTCTGGATGACAGACACTTTAATGAATGCACTTAATACAGTCAGGAATTGCCTTTGTCGAAAAACAAACATTTTCCTGATTCTAAGAAAGAGAACACTATGATTCGTGAAATCTATCTTGACAACGCCGCCACCACGAAAGTCCACCCGGACGTGGTCGACATCATGGTGAAAGCCATGCAGGAAGACTACGGCAACCCGTCCTCCCTCCACCGCAAGGGCGCGGAAGCGGAGCGTCTGGTCCGCAGCGCCGCCGAGCAGATCGCCCACACGCTCCGGGTCAAAGAAAAGGAGCTCATTTTCACCTCCGGCGGTACAGAATCCAACAATCTCGCCATCATTGGCGCAGCCATGGCGCGCCGCCGAGAAGGAAAACACCTGATCACGACCGCCATCGAGCATGCCTCCGCGGACAATCCCTTCGGCTTCCTGGAAAAGGAAGGCTTCGAAGTGACCCGCGTTCCGGTCTCGCCGGAAGGCATCGTGGATCCGGAAGCGATCGTCGCCGCGATCCGCCCCGACACCCTCCTCGTTTCCGTGATGATGGTCAACAATGAGATCGGAAGCGTGCAGCCTGTCGCGGAGATCGGCCGGCAGATCAAAGAAAAGAACCCGAAAACCCTCTTTCATGTCGACGCCATCCAGGGCTACGGAAAATTCGTCATCCGCCCGCACAAGGAAAACATCGACATGCTGTCAGTGAGCGGCCACAAGATTCACGGCCCGAAGGGCAGCGGCTTCCTGTATGTCAGCGAAAATGCGCGCATCGTGCCGATCATTTTCGGCGGCGGACAGCAGAATGACATGCGTTCCGGCACCGAAAATGTACCCGGGATCCTGGGCCTCGGCAAGGCCTGCGAGCTCATTTACACGGATCATGCGGAGAAAATGCGACGGCTGTATGAACTGAAGCTTCGTTTGACGGAGGGGCTTGAAAAGCTGGACGGCGTACGTGTGAACGGGCCGAAAGTAGCCGTTTGCGACGATGCGCCGGCGGAGATCCGGGAAAAATATGACAGCCTCGAGCTGCCGGACACCGAGCGTCCGGAGCACAGACCGGAGGCGGCGCCGCAGATCGTCAGCGCGTCCTTCGACGGCGTCCGCAGCGAAGTGCTGCTGCATGCGCTGGAGGATTCGGGGATCATGGTTTCGGCGGGATCCGCGTGTTCGTCGAACGGCCAGCGGCACAAGAGCGCGACGCTGACGGCGATCGGGCTGGAGGAGCCGTGGCTGTCCGGGACGATCCGGTTCTCGTTCGGCATGTATACGACGGAAGAAGAGATTGACGAGACGCTGGCGGTACTGGAAAAACTGCTGCCGAGATTGCGGCGGTTCGTGAGACGGTAAAATGTCATCTTGAAGGAACCACGCAGCAGGATCATTCAGTAAAACCGCAGCTGTTACGCGGTGGATACTTCGCTAACGCTCAGCATGACAGCCTTTTTCGCCGACAAAGACATTTTGATATTGTCATCCTGAAGGAGCTTGCGACTGAAGGATCCACTCCGCCGCACCTGCAGTTTTACAAACACTTATGGAGATACATATGGACATCAAATTATTTCTTATCAAATATTCCGAGATCGCGATCAAGGGCAAGAACCGCTACATGTTCGAGGACATGCTTGTCCATCAGATCGTTACCCGCCTGAAATCCGCCGAAGGACAGTTTTCCGTCACCAAAACCGCCGGTCGCATTTACGTCGAAGCCCTCACCGAGTACGACTACGATGAAGTGATCGGCATTCTCACGAAGATCTTCGGCATCGTCGGCATTTGCCCGATCGTGCAGGTCGAGGACAACGGGATCGAAGCACTTGCCGCGGATGTCGTCGCCTACATGCAGGAAAAATACGGCGACAAAGCATTCACATTCAAAGTCATGTCCCGGCGCGCCAGGAAAAATTATCCGATCCTCAGCAACGACGTGAACGCGAAGCTCGGCGAAGCCATCCTCATGAACATGCCGAATACGAAGGTCAACGTCCATGATCCGGATCTTTACGTGTATGTGGAGATCCGCGAGAAGATCAACATTTACACCGAGACGATCAAGGGTGCCGGCGGCATGCCGCTCGGCTCGAACGGCAAATCCATGCTGCTGCTTTCTGGCGGCATCGATTCCCCGGTCGCGGGCTGGATGGTCTCCAAGCGCGGCGTCACGATCGAAGCGGTCTATTTCCACGCGCCGCCCTACACGAGCGACCGCGCGAAGCAGAAAGTCGTGGATCTTGCGAAGATCGTATCGGAATATTCCGGGCACATCCGCCTGCATGTCATCAACTTCACGGATATCCAGCTCGCGATTTACGACAATTGCCCGCATGACGAGCTGACGATAATCATGCGCCGGTACATGATGAAGATCGCGGAGCATCTTGCCAAAGAAAACGGCTGCCTGGCGCTGATCACCGGAGAGAGCATCGGCCAGGTCGCATCTCAGACGATCCAGAGCCTGGCGGTGACGAACGAAGTCTGCACGCTGCCCGTGCTGCGCCCGCTGATCGCGTTCGACAAGCAGGATATCGTGGAAATTTCCGAGAAAATCGGCGCGTATGAGACTTCGATCCAGCCGTATGAAGACTGCTGCACGATTTTCGTGGCGAAGCATCCGGTCACAAAGCCGCAGTTGAAATTCATCACACATTCGGAAGAGAAGCTTGTAGGCATCATCGAGCCGATGGTGGAGGAAGCGATCCGGACGGAGGAAATCATCGAGGTTTGAGGCGCTGCGAGGCGGAAATGAAACGCCGGGCAGCGGGGGAATTGCAATGAACAGCAGGAGAATTGTGTTGGGCAGTGTGAAATCGGACTGAACAGCGGGCTTGTTGCGATGAACTGCAGGAAAAATGTATTGCGCAGCAGACTTGTTGCATCGAACCGCGGCGGAAATGTATCGCGGAGCGGGTTTGTTACATCAAGCCGCGGGAAAATTGTACCAGATGGCGGATTTTTAGCTCTGTTTGGGCGAAATGAGTACGATATGCGAAGACGGTACCCCAGAAATCTGCTGTGCACCTGGCTGAGAGAATCGAGATTGGGTGTAGGAGCAGGAATTGGTGACTGCCGGTACCCTTTTTCGCAGGGCGACGAGCGGGAGAGAGTTGAAAAAAGGGTATCTTCAACTGTCAAGAGTGATTAAAAACCCAGAAGATTAGCTGATAGTAAATAAGTGCAATAAATAGATGCTGGTGACAGGGTATCGCCTGCAGAAAAGAAGCTAATTTCCGCCTAACAGCTGAGGAAAGACGAAAACAAGAAAGAGATCCCCGCCCAGTAGTTGAGGAAAGGCTGAAGAAGGGGAGAAATATCCGCCCAACGGCTGAGGAAAGGCTGAAGAAGGGGAGAAATTTCCGCCTAACAGCCGAGGAAAGCCTGAAGCAGGAAAGAGGGCAGGGTATCGCTTGCAGAAAAGATGCTATTTTCCGCCTGACAGCTGAGGAAAGGCTGAAACAGGAAAGAGACAGGGGATCCGCCTGCAGGAAAGAAGTTAATTCCCGCCTAACGGCTGGGGAAAACCTGAAGCAGGAAGCTTGTTTGGGCGAAATGAGTACGATATGCGAAGACGGTACCCCAGAAATCTGCTGTGCACCTGGCTGAGAGAATCGAGAATGGGCGTAGGAGCAGGAATTGATGACTGCCGGTACCCTTTTTCGCAGGGCGACGAGCGGGAGAGAGTTGAAAAAAGGGTATCTTCAACTGTCAAAAGTGATTAAAAACCCAGAAGATTAGCTGATAGTAAATAAGTGCAATAAATAGATGCTGGTGACAGGGTATCGCCTGCAGGAAAGAAGCTTATTTCCGCCCAACAGATGAAGAAAGGCTGAAGAAGGGGAGAAATATCCGCCCAACGGCTGAGGAAAGCCTGAAGCAGGGGAGAAATTTCCGCCTAACAGCCGAGGAAAGCCTGAAGAAGGGGAGAAATTTCCGCCTAACAGCCGAGGAAAGCCTGAAGCAGGAAAGAGGGCAGGGTATCGCTTGCAGAAAAGAAGCTATTTTCCGCCTGACAGCTGAGGAATGGCTGAAACAGGAAAGAGACAGGGGATCCGCCTGCAGGAAAGAAGTTAATTCCCGCCTAACGGCTGAGGAAAACCTGAAGCAGGAAGCTTGTTTGGGCGAGATGAGTGCGATATGCGAAGACGGTACCCCAGAAATCTGCTGTGCACCTGGCTGAGAGAATCGAGATAGGGTGTAGGAGCAGGAATTGGTGACTGCCGGTACCCTTTTTCGCAAGGTGAAGATCGGATTGAGCTTGAAAAAAGGGTATCTTCAACTGTCAAAAGGGTTTAAAAACCCAGAAGATCAGCTGATAGTAAATACGTGCAATAAATAGATGCTGGTAATAGGGTACCGCCTGCAGAAAAGAAGCTAATTTCCGCCCAACGGCTGAGGAAAGGCTGAAGAAGGGGAGAAATTCCTGTCTAACGGTTGAGGAAAGCCGAAAACAAGAAAGAGATCCCCGCCCAACACCCGAGGAAAGCCTGAAGCAGGAAAGAGACATGGTATCGCTTGCAGGAAAGAAGCTAATTTCCGTCTAACCACTGAGGAAACCCTGAAAAGGAAAGAGATTTCCCACCAATAGGATGAGGAAAGCCTGACGCAGGAAAGAGCATCCCGCGGAAACCCAAACAAAAAGACAGAGAGCTTTTCGCTCTCTGCCTTCAGAAATTCTGCTCAGTTACAATCACTCGATGATGTAGGGCTTCAGGGTCTCCATGATCGTCTCAAGCTCAGCTTCATTGTGGATGCTCAGGTTGATCGGCTTGGAAAGATCCAGGCTGAAGATACCCATGATGGACTTTGCATCGATAACATAACGGCCGGATACCAGATCGAAATCACTGTCAAAACGAGTGATATCATTTACGAAGTTCTTAACCTTATCAATAGAGTTCAGCATGATCTGTACAGTTGTCATTTGTATTTCCTCTTTCCTTAGATTATAATCGTCAGGCATCGCGTTTGACGCCAAAAATACCTGACGGGACCATTCGCGCAAACACCTGCATACCTAATTATAGTAAATTCCACAGCCTTAAAAGTCAATAGCAGAGGTAAAATTAATGAAAAAAGTCGCCTTCCTGACACTGGGATGCAAAGTAAATGCATATGAGACCGAAGCCATGCAGCAGCAGATGGAATCGGCCGGATACGAAGTTGTCCCCTTCGATGAGAAGGCCGATATTTATGTCATCAACACCTGCACCGTGACGAGCATCGCGGACAAGAAATCGCGCCAGATGATCCGCCGTGCGAAGCGTCTGAATGAAGATGCGGTCGTGGTCGCCGCCGGCTGTTATGTCCAGGCTGATCCGAAGAAAATCGTGGAGGACACAGGTGCGGATATCGTCATCGGAAATGATCAGAAAGGCCGGCTCGCAGAGCTGGTCGGGACCGTGCGTCCTTCCCTCATCGCCGTCGAAGATCCCGCTTCCTTCAAGGAATACGAGAATCTTTCCATCCGCACCAGCGAGAACCACACCCGCGCGTTCATGAAGATTCAGGACGGCTGCAACCAGT
>DFKM01000056.1 GCA_002373555.1 Lachnospiraceae bacterium UBA3645 | reverse complement strand
TTCGCAAACGCCTAAGTATGAATATACAGGAAAGGAGGTGGAGTGCATGCGAAATTTAATAAAGAATAAACTCCGTCAGGAGACCGGTGCCTCCATCACCTTTGCACTGCTCCTTTTCCTGATCTGCGCAGTTGTCAGCTCCGTTGTCCTGACCGCTGCCACGGCAGCGTCCGGCCGCATGAGCAAAACAGCGGAATATGACCAGCGCTATTACAGTGTGACGTCCGCAGCGGAACTGATGATAGAGCAGCTTGACGGCAAGACTGTATCAATTGTAAAAGTAACGGAAAGTACCCAGACAACACCCTATACAGACGGTATTCCCGGGGAGCCGGGGTTTATTAATGAAACTTCTCCGAAGATCTATCTTGCTGCGGACAAGACTGCGGCAGGCATTACAGATGCTGACCTGACGGAAAGGAGCCAGATTGACGGAGAGGGAACGAATGCAATATATGCTGCATCCCTCCGCGCCGCATCCATTCTGAACGATGCTGCCTGGTACTATTCGCAGGAAAAGGATGAAGCGACAGCAAAGGAGCTGAACCTCTCATCTTCACTGGCTTCCGGCGAGAATGATCCGCTTGCTGCCGTGATGGAAGAATCCGTGGATGCAGCAGGAAATATCGTTCTCACCATTTCGAATGCCGGAGCGGAAGGAAAACAGTATACGCTTCGTCTGACGTTCATGGCAGATAAACACACGGATACGGGGAGCAGATCGGTGGACGGACCGCGGGAAGATATTGTCACAGCAGCCGACGGAACAGTGACTTACAATGTCACGACGACGGTCACGACAACAGAAGTGACCTCCCTGACCTGGCAGCTGACGGGAATCGAAACTGTTGCCAAATGATGACTTTGTCTGTCATCCGGAGGAGCGGAAGCGACGAAGGATCCACGCCATAGAGACTGCGGTTTTACAGACACCGGAAAAGGGATCCGATAGTCGGTTATACAAAAACCGAAAGCGAGAGGCGGTGGATACTTCGACTCACTGCGTTCGCTCAGTATGACAATATTCTGTCATCCTGAGGCATTTATGCCGAAGGATCCACGCCATAAAGACTGCGGTTTTACCGGAACCATGAGACACAGCATGATTATAAAAGAGAAAGGGATGAGTCAGGAAATGATGCAGGATGTGAAGAAGTCTGTGTTCAGAAAACTGAAAAGCCGAAAAGGCGAGACGATCTCCGAGACCCTCGTCGCGCTTCTGATCTCTTCCCTGGCGCTGACCATGCTGGCCGGCGCGATCACCGCGTCAGCAAATCTCGTGGAGAAGAGCAGAACGAAAATGGACAGCTATTATGCTGCCAGTGAACAGGGAAACGGCGTGATAAAGATGTCCGGAGCAGGAACGGAAGGGACGGTCACCATCACAGATTCTGCTTCCGGCGGATTGGACGCGCAGACGTATACGATTGTTTATTATAAAAATGAAGAATTCACCCGGTACCCGGTGTACTCGTACAAACCGGAACCCGGGGATTGAGACTGTACAGACACAACCCGCTGTCATCCAGGGGAGTGGTGGATACTTCGACTCACTGTGTTCGCTCAGTATGACAGCATATTGTCATTCTGAGGAGCGGAAGCGACGAAGGATCCTCGCCGTAAAGACTGCGGTTTTACAATAACGAAAGTAAAAACGGCAGACGGTTTTACAGATATTGAAAAAGAATCTTAAAAGCAGTTCAGCAATAACGGAAGCAAAATACTGACATACAGTCTTACCGACAGAATTGATAACAGGAAGAAACGATGAAAGAGCAGATCAGTACAATCAAAAAGAAAATACGCGGCAGCCGCGGCTTCACCCTTGTGGAAGCCCTTACTGCGATCCTGATCATGCTCATGGCATCCTCGATCGTAGTCGCAGGCATCCCGGCCGCCAGAAACGCCTATGAAAAGGTGGTCGTGGCTTCGAACGCGGAGGTCCTGCTGTCCACAACGATCACGACGCTCAGGAATGAACTGGGTATGGCGGACGAAATCGAACTGGGATCCGGGGATTCCGCCGGAGAGATCACCTATTACAATCCCTCTGTCGGCGCGTATTCGAAGATATCGCCTGCGCCGGCAGGCGGTACAGATCCGGAAGGCACGATCCTGCTCAGCCGGTACGCGGCTCCGCCAGGCGCCGCAGCGTCTGAGGCATCCTCCGCACCCAGAAGGCTCGTTTCAAAAGAAGCCTCCACGGCAGAGCTTTATGTAACTTACGGTTCGGTAACCTATAATGCGGATGCCGGCATCATCACCTTCGAGGATCTGAAGGTCCTGAAGGAAAAAGGGAACGTGAGACTTGCCGGCAGACCGGCGCTTTCCATCAGACTGATCGCACAATAAGCAAAACGGAGCGTAAGCATGGTTCAAAAGATGCAGAAAATCAAAAACAGACGCGGTATGACGATGGCGGAGGTCCTGATCGTGGTAGCGATCATCGGCGTCCTGGCCGGCGTCTCCTTTATCGCGGTCATGAACTACCTGCGCTCCATGGCCCAGCTTGAACGCGACGGCATCGCGAAGGAGATCTTCGTGGCCGCCCAGAACAACCTGACGGCGGCGAAAGGCGAGGGGTATCTGGGGATCGGCGGCGAAGGCGGCACCGGATACGGTACGCCGGGCACTTTGACCGATGATGCCGATAACGATGTTTATTATTATGTTGTCAACGCCGGCGTGATCACCGGCAGCGGCGACGAGATCTTTCCGCTGATGCTGCCCTTCGGCTCGATCGATGAGACGGTCCGCGCCGGAGGCAGCTATCTGATCCGCTATCAGAGAAGCAGCGGACTGGTCCTGGATGTGTTCTATACCACGACGAAGGCCTCGCATAAGAGATTCAATCATACACTGAAAGTTGATGAATATGCAGCCCTGATGGGCGTGTCTGGCAGTGAGAACAAATCGGCCAGACGTACCTACACGGATAAATCCGTCATCGGCTGGTACGGCGGCACGGATGCGGAAGAACTCGCCACGATTACTCTGCAGCCGCCGGTGATCGAAGTGGTCAATGCCGAGAAGCTGTATGTCAATGTCACGGATCCGAATGCAGGGAAAGAAGGGGCGTCTCTCCGGCTGATTATCACCGGTACCCTCAGCGGCGTATCGCACTATATCAATGTGACTGATCCGACGCAGCCTGTGGTCCTGGATGATATTACGACACCGGGCGGTCATTTCGCGGAGCGGTCGTTTGACGATATGCCGATTGGCACAACGGAGAACGGCTTCATTCCCGGCGAGGATATCGTGATCAAAGCGGTCGCCTACAGTACATCGGCACTCGCGAATATCTCCTACAGCGCGGAAAAGACGACGAACAGTCTGTACGGCAGTGTATCCGACAGCAACGGAGACGGCGTTCCGGATACCGCCGGCATCGGCAATATCCGTCATCTGGAGAATCTGGACAGAACCGTGTCGAAGCTCGGCGCAAATGATGAAGCCATCCTGGATACAGACCGGAAGATCAATATTTCTGCGGCCGTCCAGACAGATGACCTGAACTGGACATCGTTTGCGGAAGCGATCGGAACGAAAAATGTACAGATCCACCAATGCGGTGACGATACCGGAACGAAGGCCGGATGCTTCTTCCCGGTCACCCCCGATTATCTGCTGGAGTATGACAGCCAGAACCACATCATTTCCGACATTCAGATCGATCATGCCGGCGACGCAGGTCTGTTCGGCGCGGTCACTGAAGCCGGCAGCAGCATCTCGAATCTGGAACTGAAGGATTTTTCCGTCACCGGAACGACAAATGCAGGCGCCCTGGCAGGTACGCTTTCCGGCACGAATGTGACCAATGTGATCGTAAGAAATACCGAAAATGATCTTGCTGCCACAGATGTTACGGCATCGTCCGGCAGTGCCGGCGGTCTGATCGGCTCGGCGGCGGGCGGCAAATTCACTGCCTGTGGCGCGGCATTGACGGTAAACGGTACAGCGGCAGCGGGCGGCCTGATTGGAACGGCAGCCGGTAAAGCGGATATCAAAGCCTGTTATGCCGCCGGGCAGACGGAGCAGGGAGAGTATTACAAACATAAAGCAGACGGTTCACGGGATCAGGAAATCTGGAATGTCAAGACCGGTGATTCGGGTACTGCCGGCGGCCTGGTCGGCATCGCCGGAGACACGCAGATCGCGGCAAGCTATTCCACCTGTTCCGTGTCCGGCTCCACCGCCGGCGGCTTCATCGGCACCGCTTCAAAGGATGGCAGCATCAATACCTGTTACTGCACTGGACTGGTAAGCGGAACCGCGGACAACGCCTTTCTCGGCAGTACCACGGCCGGCACACCGTCGCTTACAGGTGACAATTATTATTTCCAGATCATCAATGAGATCATCACGACAGATGACGACGGCAATATTACGGCGATCACGTACAAGGAACCGGGCCTTGCCGGCGTCACGGCCATCGATGCCGACGCGCAGACCTACAACAATTTCTCCGGAAGTTCGGCAACCTGGGATCAGGCGGCGGCCTATGATCCGGAACTTGTGAAATATTACAATGGTAAATATAATCTGGAAACTGTTTACAGTCTTTACAACCAAGCGTATAATAATAGTCTGACAGAAGAGTATTTTGCCGCCGTTCATTACGGTGACTGGCCGGCACCCGAGATCATGATCGAAAATACAGCACAGTAAGGCAGGAGAGAACATTGGCACCGAATATTCAGACAAACGGAAAAAAACAGGCAAGAAGACCGCAGCGTCTCGGTGATCTCCTGCTCGCATCAGGTCTGATCACGGAAGAACAGCTGGCGGAAGGGCTGGCGCTGCAGAAAGGCTCGGGCAAACGTCTCGGCGAAGTGCTGCAGGAGCATGAGATCATTACCGAGAGCGATCTGATCGAAGCCCTGCAGATGCAGCTGGGCATCGAGTTCGTGGACCTCGGCAAGATCAACATTCCCACGGAGCTTGCGCAGACGGTCCCGAAGAATATCGCGAAACAGTACCAGGTGGTTCCGGTGCGCGTCTTCCGGGATGAGCTTTATCTGGCGATGAGCGATCCGCTGAACTTCTATGCAATTGAGGAAGTCCGGAAAGCGGTCCGGAAAAAAGTCGTTCCCATGGTCGCGATGTCGTCGGCCGTCGAGCGTTCCATCCAGATCCTTTACGGAAATGAAGGCGCGGCGAAGGCGATCGAGGAAATGAAGCGGGAAGCTGCGCTCTCGGGTGAAGGCGATGAAGGCGCGGAAGCGGCATTCACTTCGACTGTCGTCGGCGAAGAATCCGCCGCCCAGGCCCCGGCCATCCGTCTGGTGAACGCGATCATTGAGCGCGCCGTGACGGAGCATGCGAGCGATATCCACATGGAGCCGCGGGAGGACGAACTTTCCGTCCGGATGCGAATTGACGGACTGTTAAGAGATATCCTGACCGTGCCGCGCGAACTGCAGGCCGCTGTCATTTCGCGTATCAAGGTCATGTCCAATATGGATATCACCGAGCGGCGCGTGCCGCAGGACGGACGTTTCAACGTCAAAGTACGGGATAAGGATATCGATCTGCGTATCTCCACGCTGCCGACCGTGTACGGCGAGAAGATCGTTGCCCGTCTGCTGGATAAATCCGGCATGCGGCTGAACCGGGATTCGATCGGTCTGCGCGGCGATGACATCAACAAATATGAGAAGCTGATCCGGATCAAGAGCGGCGTTATTCTGATCGTCGGCCCGACCGGAAGCGGTAAATCTACGACGATGTATTCCATGATCCATGACCTGAATAAGCGCGATGTGAATCTGGTCACGCTGGAGGATCCGGTGGAATACAATATCGACGGCGTGAACCAGGTGCAGATCAACGAGAAGACCGGCATGACCTTCGCGAAAGGTCTGCGCGCGATCCTGCGTCAGGATCCGGATATCATCGGTATCGGTGAGATCCGTGACGGCGAGACGGCGGAGATCGCGATGCGCTCGGCGATCACCGGCCATGTCGTGCTCTCGACCATCCACACGAGTGATGCGGTCGGCACGATCGAACGTCTGACGGATATGGGCGTGGAGCCGTATCTGGTCGCAAGCGCGTTAAAGGGCGTTTTCTCCCAGCGTCTGGTGAGAAAGATCTGCCCGAACTGCAGGCAGGCGTATACGCCGGATGAAGAGGAACAGGATGCGCTCGGTCTTCCCTACAGCCCGGACCGCGTGTTCTATAAGGGCTGTGGCTGCCCGGAATGCTTTGATACGGGCTACCGCGGAAGGACCGGTGTGTTCGAGATCTTCCCGCTGCCGATCAGGGTGCGCAGGCTGATCGCGGCAAGAGCCGGCAGAGAGGCTGTCGAGGAAATGCTGACCAGACCGGAGAGCGGATTTGTCTCCCTGCGGGAGAATGCGCTGAAGCTTGTGGAGGAAGGCGTTACTTCGGCAGAGGAAGTATTGAGAGTCGTTTACGAAGATATTTAAGCGGTATGCATCAAAGTGACGCTGTGCCGGCATATCTGCAGAAGAAATATTTTGGAAGG
>DFKM01000100.1:6255-6619 GCA_002373555.1 Lachnospiraceae bacterium UBA3645 | reverse complement strand
GAATGCTGGGCGGGATGATGACGCCGATGGTACCTGCAGCGGCGCAGATTCCGGCGGAGAAGCCTTCGTCATAGCCGTGTTCCTTCATGGCCGGGATCATGAACGATCCGACCGCGGACGTCGTTGCCATGGCAGAACCGGAAATAGCCGCAAAGAACATACATGTGATCGTCGTGACCATGGACAGCCCGCCGGTAATGAATCCCATAAAGGTATCAAAGAAATCCAGGATCCGCTTCGCGATGCCGCCGCCGCTCATCAGATTGCCGGCCAGCATGAAAAAGGGAACCGCCATCAGCGGGAAGGAATCGCAGCCGGTGATCGCTTTCTGCGCGATCATCAGGAGCGGGATCGAGCCGTCTCC
>DFKM01000100.1:0-6201 GCA_002373555.1 Lachnospiraceae bacterium UBA3645 | reverse complement strand
GCCGTCTCCGCCGAAGACCAGCGCGATCAGCGTCGCGATGCCGATGGAGTATCCGATCGGGACCGCAAGGATCAGAAGGATGAAAAAGCTGGCAAAAAGAATGATCGCCTGCATTATGCTTCTCCTCCTTTCTTACCTTTTCCCGCAAGGTCCCTGACATCATTGACCAGGTCTCCGACAAGACGCAGGGCAAAGATGAAGGACGAAACCGGCAGTGCCAGAAAAACGATCCACATCGGGAGACGCATGGCCCCCGAGAGATTGCCTCTCTGGATCATCTGCAGGACCACTTCCCTGCCGTAAATCACTAAAAAGATGTTGAAACCGATCAGGATCAGTGTGGCGATGATCTCGATTACATCTTTGAATTTTTCGCTTTTAAAGATGGAAAACAGCAGCTCCACACGAATATGCTGTTTTTCCTTCTGCGCAATGCTGACGCCCAGCCAGATCTGCCAGATAAAGATATATCTGGTCAGCTCCTCGCTCCAGGTAAGGGAGGAATTGAAGATGGAGCGCATGATGATCTGGGCGAAAATGATAAGCGTCGTGGCGACAAGGCTCAGGCACAGTACTCGCTCCTCCAGCTTGTCATAGCCGTAAATGAGTTTTTTAAAAAAACTGTCCTCTTTCATGACGCTTTTTCTCCTTTCCGAGTGAAATGCAAACGCGGGGCGGCATACGCCGCCCCGTTGCGTCTGAAAGCCGGCAGTTACTTGTTAAAGGACTGTGCCAGATCGAAGATCTCGGTGCCCCATTCTGCCTTGTACTCATCATACATAGGCTGTACCTTGTCAACAAATGCCTGATACTGCTCATCTGTCAGGTAGTTGACTTCCATACCTTCCGCTTCCAGCTTGGAAACGATATCCTCGTTGTCGGCAAGCTCTGTCTCACGCTGTTCCGTTACGAATTCCGCGCAGCACTGCTCCAGGATCGCACGGTCGCCCTCTGCAAGGCTGTCCAGCCAGGCCTGATTCGTCAGAATCGGCAGGAAGTTATGTACATGAGCATCCATGGTCAGATACTTCTGGACCTGCTGGAATCCGGATGCATAGATCAGGGTCGGCGGATTCTCCTGTCCGTCGACGACGTTCTGCTGCAGACCGGTGTACAGTTCGGAGAAGCTCATGGGTGTTGCATTCGCTCCCAGCGTATTGTACATGGTGATGAATACGGGGGAGTTCATGACACGCATCTTCAGACCGGAAAGATCATCGGGCGTGTAGATCGGATGCTTGTTGTTCGTCGTGCTTCTGGGTCCGTTGTAGATATAGCCGAGGGATACGAATCCGCTGCCTTCGATCCACTCGTCGATCTGATCGCCGAGCGCGCCGTCCAGCGCATCGAATGCGCACTGTGCATCATTGAACAGATAAGGCATATCCAGCACGCCGATCCGCTCGTCATACGCGGTCAGAACGGATGTGGACGGCAGTGCCATCTGGATGGTTCCCATGGCGACCGCTTCGCAAAGCTCTTCATCGCCGCCGAGCTCGGCATTGGGATAGATCTCAACCGTGATACGGCCTTCGGTCTGCTCTTCCAGCTTCTGCTTCATGTTCAGGAGTGCCCTGTGCACGGAACGGTCCTCTGCCTCGACATGACCGATCTTCAGAACGGTGGATTCGCCGGCTGCTGCGGGTTCTGCAGCGGCCTCGGTTTCTGCGGGCTCCGCTGCTTCGGTCTCAGCGGGCGCGGCTGCTTCGGTTTCAGGTGCTGCAGCTTCCGTCTCTGCAGGTGCTGCAGTGGTCTCCGGTGCGGAAGAACTTCCGCCGCAGGCTGCAAGGCTCATGACCATTGCCAGCGCGACCAGGATTGCCAGTGTCTTTTTCATAAAGCTACCTCCTTTTATTTTTATCACCGCGGAATTGCAGTGATGCATTCTGAAATGATCAGTTATCTTCAAATATCTGCCGTCATTCAGGAACTGTAGTTTTTATTATAGCATACTTTTGAAATTAATCAAATAACGCATTATAATTTTCAGTTAATTTCCACATATCCCTCGTCGGCATTGACCGTGATGATATCATCATCTTTCACGGTCTCGTAGAAATCATCTCCCAGCCGGTCGACCATCGGAATCTCCATGATGATCGCGCCGGCGACCAGCACCGGATCGGGATTCTTCACGATCAGCGCGGAAGGCATGTTGCCGAAGCGGTCCAGATGGTAAAGGCCGTCCTGCTGTACGACGGAACTGCCCTTTCCGCCAGGGAATATCAGCACTTTTTTCGCAATGATTTTCCCACGGATCTCATGGTTCTTTTCATCCATCATGCCGTCTTCCGGACGCACCTGATAGAACATGACGCGCTCATGCGTGATGATCGCGGGCGCGCTCGCGCAGCCCTCGGAAATCTTATGGCACGGAAATCTCTTGCCCATTACTTCACCTCCCCTGTAAGCGCTGCTTCAATACAGTCATCCAGATCCCGCAGAATAAAGTTGATGCCGCGGCGGCGCGGATAATATGCGCACTTCGGAGATTCCGTTACGCCGACTTTGCCGATCAGGTAATGCCATACCGGCTGGTCCGGACAGGTGTCGGGGATCAGATCCGCGCCGGCATCCGTCAGGATCTGATCGATGCCCATGCGCTCGGCCATCTGCTTCGCATGGCTGGAGACCAGAATGTACATCGGCACGGCCAGCTTCTTTCCTTCGATTGCCTTCGCGATATGCATGGCTTCCTCAAGCGTAAAATGCGGACATCCGAACATCGCGAAATCGATCTTTCCGTCCTTCGTCTCGTCGCTGAACTTCTCTTCGAAATCCTTCAGATCCCTGTCGGTGATGACGACTTCGCGCTTCGGCTTATTGCCGCCGAGGGCGGTTTCGAGATCCGGAGCCTCCGGCGTGAATCCGACGATATGATACATGCCGTATGCGCCGGATGTATTCAGCTGCGCGCCGAAATTCCGGAGCGCCTCGGGCGTGATGACCTTCGGCAGGCCTGTAAAGACCGGGATGCCTTCGCCGATCAGGTCGCCCATCATGCCGAGCAGGTGATATTCGTAAGCGGATTTCATGTTCGCTTCCACATGAACGACGATATCGCCCTTCCGGTTCTCATCCAGCAGAAGTCCGTATTCCGGCACGCACCCTGTCACGGCTGCGCAAAGTGCGCTGTTCGCGCTCTCACGGTTCGACCTGGCGCCCCAGACAGCATTGACATAAGGCGTTGCACTGGATTCCGAGAAAGCACATACTTCGCCGAAGTTCGGGACATTGGTTGCAATATACGGTGTGCAGTTATAAGACAGGACCGCGCCTAAGGTACGGTAGGCATTGTCTGTTCTCTGCATATGTTCATAATCCGCTTTCTCCACGGGATGCGGCCAGCTTCCGCAGAAATAGGAAAGGCAGAATCCGGGGTTCACGGTAGGCGCCACACGGCACTTCGCGCCGGCCTTGACCAGCTTCTCGGCGAACCACAGATCGCCTGCCTGGTTGCTGAGCGCTACATGCGCGCGTTTGATCGGCACCATACGCGGTGCATCAAAGCATTCGCCGATGCCCACCTGGATCTTCATGGCATAAGCGGCACCGTCGCCGTATTTGCCGTCCAGCATGGCCTTCTGTTCATCTGTCAGGATCATAATGCATCATCTCCTTTTCATAATGTTCATGAACCCAT
This sequence comes from Lachnospiraceae bacterium UBA3645, assembly GCA_002373555.1. Taxonomy (GTDB): domain Bacteria; phylum Bacillota; class Clostridia; order Lachnospirales; family Lachnospiraceae; genus UBA3305. The sequence continues at coordinate 2,558 of DFKM01000100.1, read as the reverse complement.
GGCATCCGCGACCGAAAGCCGCGGATCCTTATCTACATCCGGCAGCAGCGCCGGTGTTACTTCGATATATTCCAGATGCAGGGTGCTGTGGATCCGGATGATCTTCGGGGCAACGCGGTCGATCCCGCGGCAGCATTTCAGCGCCACCCGGATCGCGGTCTCCTCATCCTCCACTGTACAGGGAATACTGGCGTCCAGCAGACAGTTGCAGGCGATCGCATTCGCATACATGGATTCCAGATCCAGCTGATCCGCGACCTTCTTCGTGATCACATCGAACAGCCCGACGCCGATGCCGTTTCCGTGGCTGGATTCCGTGATATCCGAAAGAACGAGCCGCTGGTATTTCGGAATATGCAGCACGAATTTCTTCAGAAGCGTACTGCGCCCGAGAATATTCGGATCGAACCCGGCGCCCGAGATGTCCTTTCCGATATACTGACAGACGATGACATCCGCTTCCGGCAGCATGATGCAGGGCATGTTCCTCTTTGCGATCTGCACCAGCTCTTTCTCGCGCTCCACCAGGCGGTCTGCGGGAACCGTCTCGACTGCATAGGTCTGATCATAGGCATTCTCCAGGATCGCCACACCGAACCCGATCGGGGCTTTCTGAAGGATCAGCCCTGCCGTCTCTTCAATGATCTCCGCAAAATGCTCCGGGTCCTCTTCATGTACTGCCGAACAGCCCTTGTGATTGCCCAGACCGATGACCAGCATCTTGCAGAGACCGCTCTGCAGAGGACCGACAAAATCGGTATGAAGCTTCACGCGGTTTACCGGTACGACCAGATCCGCCTCGTATGCGGCTCTGTCAAACCACACGGGACGGCCGTTCGCACAGTCACCCAGATGCACGGTATCCACCGTGGTCACGACCGGCACACCAAGTGCTTCTTCCGTAATGCCGTATCCGGCCAGCACTTCACGCTGTCCCTCTTCCGTGCCGCCGCCGTGGCTCCCCATAGCAGATACGATAAAGGGGGCCGCGCCCATTTCACACAGACAGTCAACCGTCGTCTTTATGATCGGGAACAGATTCCGGATGCCCCGGCTTCCCGCCGCCACAGCGACGCGCATGCCGGGCTTGACCAGCCCGCTGATCTCCGGTTTTGCCATTTGCTCCCGCACGATCGCGGGAACATCCTCGTCTTCTATATGTTCCTCATGAAACTGCTGCCGTACACGGATAAAATCCGGCAGCGGTCTTTTCAGATCCGAGTCAAGCAGGATCGGCATAGGCACTCCTCCAAAATAACGCAGGGTCATCCCATTCTATCCGAAAGATTGCATATTTCATTCCGCATTGCCGAAGCTATTTCGGTGAAACAGCCAATCTTATTCTCTAATGCACCATTTTTCTCATTGTATCTGATAATTTCATTATAAAAACTGAAATTGCATATTTCAACTTGTATTTTTATAAATACAGGTTTGTCGATACCTATAGTTGTTTTCGATCCGGTTTAAAATACTTAACAATCCCGATCCCATGTGTTATATTTACAGTGTTTCAATATGTTCTCCATATATGTATGAAAGGTTTACCGCATAAATGAGCAGGAACAGCAGCGGACTGTCTCTTTCCGACGATGCCTACAACAGAATCAAGAATGCGCTCTGTCACGGCGAGCTGAAACCCGGTACGATCCTCAGCGAGAACCGGCTGGCTTCAAAATACAGCATGAGCCGCACCCCGGTCCGCGAAGCGATCCACCGTCTGGTACAGGAAGGCTGGCTGGAGGTCCGGAACGGTCACGGAACGTATGTAAAGCACCTTTCTTCCAAGGATATCGATGACCTCTACGAAGTCCGGCTTCTCCTGGAGTCACAGGCTGCTAAAACAGCGGTCTATGAGATCACCGATGCGGAGATCGACGCTTTTGAGCGGCGTTTTCAGGAGCTGTGCGAACATCTGCTGGCCGGGAAGACGGATGACCAGACCTTTTTTGATCTGGACTGGGAATTCCATTCTCTGATCATCAGCCGATGCCGGAACACCTACATCCGTTCGATCATGGAAAATAATAACCGGAACCTGCGCCGCTATCAGCGGCTCTCCGCCGACACGCTCGGCGACATCCGCGAAAGCACAGACAAACATCTGCATCTCCTTGCGCTGATCCGGAAACGCGACCCGGAAGCACTGAGCGAGGCCATCGCCGAACATATCCGCTGGGCCGCGGGGATCATTCCCCGCCCGGACGATACCGCGTCCTGACCGGCCTGCCCGATACAGCAGCATACATACAAAAAGGCAAAGGCTTTTCCGTGTTTCCACAGAAGACGCCTTTGCCTTCTTTACTGTTTTGCTTCTTCAGCGCATCATGCGCCTCTGTCCTTGTAATGGTGCGCTTCCTCAAGCACCATTTCCTTCACCTTCATCAGCCTGACCTTCGTCGAATTCTCATTCTCGGCAAGCTTCATGGTGATATATTTGATATTCTCCTGCAGCTCGGGGATCATGACGTACTCCAGGGCGTTGACGCGCCTTCTCGTCTTCTCGATCTCCTGCGCGAGCAGCTGCATGGATTTTTCCACCTGGGCCAGCTCCAGCA
>DFKM01000226.1 GCA_002373555.1 Lachnospiraceae bacterium UBA3645 | reverse complement strand
CGTCGCTCCGCTCCTCTGGATGACAACTATTTTCTCTGTCATTCAGACAACAGTCTCTTCCAAAAACAGGGAGGACCGGCAGCCCTCCCCAAATCATACTCAGTTTTTACTTTTCTTCGTTTCTTTCTCCCCTTCGGGGATCACTTTTTCTTCCTTTGTCTCGCTCTCCGCCGCCGTCTCCGGCTCCGCCGACATGATCATCAGCATCTCCGTGACTTCCTGCGAAGTATTCAGCACATACGTCCCGGGATAAATATCATACCCGTAGATCCGCTCCTGCACCCGGAACACCTTCTCGTCCCGGATCAGGCCCTTGTCCTTCAGGAGCTCCGCGATCGCCTTCTCATCCATATTTTCCTCGACAGTCACCGCGATATCCTTCCCGGGCGGCTTCGCCACGGGATTCGAGTGGAACACGGAATACCCGAAGCTGTAGGCCTGCCTGCCGAAATAAATCGCAAGAATGACCAGCAGCGCGTAGCACGCGATCCTGATGACCACCCTGCTCGTCAGAAAGACGATCGACATTGTTCTTTTTCTGCGGCTTCTCGGCATGATAAGCTCCTTTTTTCAGTCACACGGCAATGGTTTCCTCGTCGGAACGCTGCCCGGCAGGCGGAATGATTCCGCACTTCATCTGTCCCGGCAGGCGGAATGATTCCGCACCTCAACTGTCCCGACACGCGAACCATTTCCGCGCCGTTTATACGTCCATGATCACCGGCATGATCACCGGCGAACGTTTCATTCTTCTCCACAGGAAATCATTCAGATCGTCCCGGATGATATTCTTGATCCGGTTCCTGTCGGTAATGTGTCTTTCCTGGCAGGACACCAGAGAATCGATTGCGACATCCCTGGCCTCTTCGACCAACTCCTCATTCTCGCGGATATACACGAACCCGCGGCTCAGGAGTTCGGGGCCGGCCAACACCTGGTCCGTTCCCTTCTCCATGACAACGGAAATGATGACGATACCGTGCTGCGACAGCGTCTGTCTGTCGTGCAGAACGACATTTCCGATATCGCCGATGCCCAGGCCGTCCACCATCAGGCCGCCGGCCGTCACGGGATCCGCGAGCTCCGCTGTCTCGCCGTCCATTTCCAGCACGTCGCCGGACTGCAGCACGAAGATGTTCTCATGCGGGATGCCGAGTTCCTCGACCATCTGCGCATGTTCTCTTCTGTGGCGGAATTCGCCGTGGATCGGGATCGAATATTTCGGTTTGGTCAGCGCGTAGAGGAGCTTGATCTCCTCGCGGCACGCGTGGCCGGAAACGTGCGTGTCCTGGAACGCGACCTTCGCGCCCAAAAGCGACAGATCGTTGATGACCTTCGCGACCGCCTTCTCATTTCCGGGGATCGGCGTCGAGCTGAGGATGATGGTGTCGCCCGGCTCGATCTTGATCTTGCGGTGAATATTCGCGGCCATCCTGGCGAGCGACGCCATGGTCTCGCCCTGGCTGCCGGTGGTGATGAGCACCGTCTGCTCCTTCGGATAATTCTTCAGCTCGTCGATGCTGATAAGACATCCGTCCGGCATGTTGATGTAGCCGAGATCGATGGCGGCCGTGATGATGTTGACCATGCTGCGGCCGTCCACGACCACCTTCTTCCCGTAGCGGGCCGCCGTGTTGATGATCTGCTGCACGCGGCTGACGTTCGATGCGAAGGTGGAAACGATGATCCTCGAGTTTTTATGCTCCGCAAACAGCATGTCGAGCGTTTTCCCGACCCACTGTTCGGAATGCGTGAAGCCTTCCTTGAAAATGTTCGTGCTCTCGCAAAGCAGCGCCAGCACGCCCTTTTTCCCGAGTTCGGCAAATCTTCCGAGATCCGCCGGCTCGCCGAAGACCGGTGTGTAATCGATCTTGAAATCGCCGGAATGGATGATCGTGCCGACCGGCGTGAAGATCGCGAGCGCGGCCGCATCCACGATGCTGTGATTCACGCGGATGAATTCCACACGGAAATCGCCCGCCGTGATCGTCTGTCCGTAAGTGACGATCTTTCGCTTGACGCCCTTCGGTACCGGATGCTCGGCAAGCTTGCCTTCGATGATGGCCATGGTGAGCTTCATTCCGTAGACCGTCACGGGGACTTTCTGCAGGACATACGGCAGCGCGCCGATGTGATCCTCGTGCCCGTGGGTGATGAAAAAGCCCTTTACTTTGTCTATATTTTCAATGAGATAGGTCACATCCGGGATGACCATATCCACGCCAAGCATATCGTCGTCGGGAAACGCGAGTCCGCAGTCGACCACGATAATGCTGTCCCCGTATTCCAGAGCCGTCATGTTCATGCCGATCTGCTCCAGCCCGCCCAAAGGGATAATACGAAGCCTGTTATTTGGTTCTGTCAAAAAATAACCTCCTGTTGATGTGCGCGGACCGGTGACATCACCTGCCGTCCGCGGCGATCCGTAATTTTAGTCAGTAAGATCCACATCCTCCAGCAATTCTCCGAATACGGAAAGCAGATAGTCGAGCGTGCGCTCGTCTTCCACGATCTCGTAAGCGGTTTCCTCGCCTTCAGGTGCGGTGATTTCCTTGAGAATGTAGCAGTTTCCGTCGCCTGCTTCCACGTCCGATGCCAGGATGTAGTCCTGTCCCGCGAGCCTGGTGCTCTCGAGGATGAATAAGTCTATGGTGTCGCCGGCATCGCCTGTAAATGTGATTTTTTCCATAATTATTTCCGATTCTCCAGATAGACGGACAGAATCAGCGCCGCCGCCATCGAGTCCAGGTGTTCCTTCCTGTGCTCGCGCCGTACGCCGCCCTCCATCAGGACGCGCTCCGCCTGCGCCGTCGTGAGCCGCTCGTCCACAAATTCCACCGGCAGACCGGTGCGGCTCTTCACCTTCTCCGCAAAGGCAAGCGTCGCTTCCACCCGCTCGCCCATGGTGTTATTCATGTTTTTCGGCAAACCGATCACGATCTCCGCCACCTCGTATTCCTCGGCCAGCGTAGTGATCTTCGCCAGGGTCTTCCGGATCTTGTTCTCGCTGTCGCGCTCGATCGTCATGAGCGGCTGCGCGGTGATCAGAAGAGGGTCGGAAATCGCCACCCCCACGGTCCGCGAGCCGTAGTCCAGCCCCATGATCCGCATATTAACGCTCTTCGAGATGCCGGATGTAAACCCGCATGAGTTCCTCCAGGATCTCGTCCCGTTCCACTTTTGAGATCAGTGTCCTGGCGCCGCGGTGATTCGTGATATAGGTGGGATCTCCGGACATAATATATCCCACGATCTGGTTCACCGGGTTGTAGCCTTTTTCACTGAGCGCGTCATACACATGCTCCAGCACTTCGCTGACTTTCAGCCCACCATCCTGCACGGTTCTGAAATTCTGTGTTCTGTCAAGATCTGCCATGGTGTCTCCTTTATCGCGGCTGCTGCCGCATCCTGCGGTTCCACTGCATGCAACCGAAAAAGCATTTCGTTTAATTTTAATACATATTGAGATGGGATGCAAGGGGGGAATTGCAGCGTAGTATGCAACGCCCGGTTGAATCGCGGGTTAATTGCCTGCGCAATTGCCGGTTCAGGTGTCTGTTCCGGACAGAAGGATCATCTCCGGTGTGATGATGGTCTGCACGATCCCGCCGGGCTGGCCGGCAGTGCGAGGCAGCTTCACCTGGACGTATTCCTTCGTGTGGCCGGTGAGGAAGGCGGCGGGGGGAATCTGCTCCGCGTTGCCGGCGTCGGTTGACTGGCCGGCGGGGTGGTTCTGCTCCGCGCTGCCGGCGTCGGCACTTTCTTCCTGCACTTCTTCCACCAGCACTTCCGCTGTCCTTCCGCAATATTCCCGCAGATACTCCTGCATATTGATTTCGTTCAGTTCCGCGAGCCTCTTGCTGCGCTCCGTCTTGATCTCCTCCGGAACCTGGTCCGGCATCCTATCGGCACGCGTGCCGGCACGTCTGGAATATTTGAAAATATGCGTCTGATAGAGCTTCCATTTCCGCAGATTTTCAAGCGTTTCCGCAAATTCCTCTTCCGTCTCGCCCGGAAATCCCGCGATGACATCCGTCGTGATCGCAGGATGATCAAAATGCGTCCGCAGCAGCTCCAGCGCATGCTCGTATTCGGCGGGCGTATAATGCCGGTTCATGCGCTTGAGCGTCGCCCCGCAGGCGCTCTGCAGAGAAAGGTGAAAATGCGGACAGAGCTCTTTCACCGCCGCCAGCCGCTCTACATTTTCGTCCGTGATCGTCCCGGGTTCGAGCGAGCCGAGACGGATGCGCTCCACGCCGGGGATCTGCGCGGTCTGCTCGATGACATCGATGAGCGCATCATTTTGCCCGAGATCCCTGCCGTAGGCGCCGAGATGGATGCCTGTGAGGACGATCTCCCGGAAACCGGCGTCTGCCAGCCGGCGGGCCTCGGCGACCACTTCCTCCGGCGCGCGGCTGCGTTCGCGGCCCCGGACGTAGGGAATCTTGCAGTAGCTGCAGAACTGGTTGCA
>DFKM01000217.1 GCA_002373555.1 Lachnospiraceae bacterium UBA3645 | reverse complement strand
GGGGACAGGCACCGCGGGTTATTCCTCATCAAATACCGCGAACTGCTCTGTATGATAGTGCGACAGCTTCGCCGCCGCATCCACCACATGCCCGATCAGCACACTCGTCGTCACCGCGCCGACGCCGCCGGGCACAGGGCTGATCGCGCCGGTCACGGGCTCCACCGCATCGAAATCCGCATCGCCCGCGATCCTGCCTTTCTCTTCATCCCACGCGATCCCGACATCGATGATCACCTGATCGGGATTCGTGAATTCCGGCGTCACCGAACGCAGCTGTCCGGTCGCCGTGACCAGGATATCCGCTTCCCTTGCGATCGCCGCCGGATCCGGCGTGCGCGTATGACATACCGTAACGGTCGCATTTTTCTGCATCAGCATCATTGCCGCCGGCCGGCCGATAACCAGCGACCGCCCGATCACGACCGCTCTTTTGCCTGCCGGATCGATACCGTAAAACTGCAGCATTTCCATGACTGCCTCGGCCGTGCACGGCGGAAAGCCGCTCTCCGAGCCGGTGAAAACGCCTGCCTGGGAAATATCCGTGCTCCCGTCGATATCCTTCGCGGGATTCAGCATGCGCCTTGCCTTCTCTCCGTCCAGATGCGCGGGCAGCGGCCGGAACAGCAGGATCCCATGGATCCGCGGATCTTCATTCACTTTCTTCAGTTCTTCTTCGAAAAGATCTTCGCTGACATCTTCGGGCAGAATGACCTGCTTCACCGCAACACCTACTTTTTCGGCACGCTTCATCGCGCCTCTCTCATAGGAAATATCATCTGTCCGGTTCCCCACGCGAAAGATGCACAGCGTCGGAATGATGCCCCGCAGCTTCAGCCGTTCCACATCGGCCGCCTTCCTCGCATTCAGCGCTTCCGCAACTTCTTTGCCCGTAAGGATCTTCGCCATTATCCCCTTATCCTTCCTATCACGACGGCATAGATTTCATCCGCCTTTCTGGTATATACGGAAAGCATCTCTTCCGCTTCCTTCTCGAGCGCTTCGGCTTTTGCCCGGTCCTTCATCGCTTTTGTATTGATGAAAACATTGAGCGAAGCGGCCTGCAGAGCGGATTTCAGCGCGACAGCGCCGCAGCCGGCATCGGAGATCGCGAGCTTTGAGCCCTTCGCGGCGAACTCTTCCACCACATCCAGGGCCTCGCAGCATGTCCGCATGATATCCATCGGGACTGCACAGGCAACATCCAGCGCACCTTCCATGATCCGGTCTCTGTCCGGATCGTCTTTCGGAATTCCGTAAGCCTTCGCCAGCGGCTCAAATGCTTCCGCGTCTCCGTCGATCAGCAGCAGGAACTGCTTGCGGATCATCTGCGCCTTCGCCATCAGCGCCTGGATATCCTCCTCCACATCCGCATATTTTTTCTTTCCCGTCGTCAGTTCTCCGACCATATCGCCGAGCGCGATGCCGAGCGCGCCGATCAGAGCGCTGGTGCCGCCGCCCCCGGGTACCGGTGCGGGCGATGCGAGTGCTTCCGTAAATGCTGCAACATCAATGTCTGTGAATCCCATTTTCTTTCCTTCCTTTCCCTTATCGGCTGCAAGCCTGATTATCTCTCATGTTCCCAGGGAACCGTTCTGCTTATTCCGTCACCGGCAGCGTGGAGCCGCCGTACGGCATCACGATCACCGATGCATCCTCTCCCATTTTCTTCATTGCGGCGTCGAATGCATCCTGCACCGTTTCAAAAGGTGTCATGAAAATGCTCCGCACGAAATCCGGTTCCATATCGCTCACCAGATAAATATCCGCTTTCTGCATCGTCAGCGCGATCGCGGCAGCTTTGTGACCGCCAAGCTTGAACTCCTGCCGGATCCATCGGATCAGATCTTCCGGTTCTTCCGCCTTTAACATCCATTCCTCAAAGCAGCCTTCCCCAAGGCCTTCCTTACAGGAACCGACCAGAATGATCACGCCGCCCTGCCGGACCGCCGCCTTCGCATTATTCAGCGCCTTCTGCGTCTGGTACAGATTCAGGTCCTTCGGCGCGCCGCCCTGCGAAGCGATCACGATGTCGGCTTCCTTTGCGATCTTTTTCTGGTACAGACTGTCCAGGAATTTCACGCCTTCTCTGTGCGCCTTCGTCAGATCACCGGCAACAGCCTTCACGATCTTCTTGTGCTCATCCAGAACGACATTCAGGATGAAATCCACGCCGACGATATCCGCTGCGGCCTCGATATCTTCGCGGATCGGATTCCCCGCGATCCGGCCGGCACAGGCTTCGTCCCTGACCATCATGGAATGGTTCGCCTGGATCGCGTCTCTGGTGGAGACGCCGGGCATGATCGCCTTCGCTCCGCCGGAATAGCCGGCAAAATAATGATACTCGATATTGCCGAGGCAGATTTTAAAATCCGCTTCCGCCACAGGCGTGGAAATGTCGATCGGCGTACCGATCGCCGTCTCGCCCATGTGCACATATCCGCATGCATTGCTGTCCACGACAGCGATCCTCTCGTAAACCGCTTCCCCGACCAGCCTTTTCTTCTCTTCTTCCGTCTGTTTCCGGTGGCTTCCGAGCGCAATGACGATGGTTATGTCCTTGTCAGCGACGCCGGCAGCCGACAGTTCCGAAAGCAGCGGCGGCAGCATGACATAGCTGGGGCAGGGACGCGTGATGTCGCTTGTCACGATCGCAATCTTCTGTCCGGGCTTTGCCAGATCGCGCAGGCGCGGTGTACCGACCGGCTCCCGCAGCGCTCTTCTTACTTCCTCTTCCCCTCGTAAACCGATCTCCACCTGATTCGGCAGCAGGATCTCCTGCAGGTTCTGATCCGGTATTTCCACCTTCTGTGTTCTTGTTCCGATTCCCAGTTCTGTGATCATGATACGGATCCTTTCCCGTAAGCGTATTGATAGTAGAATTATAACACAGAAAACGTCCGCAGAATATCCGATTTTCAAGATTCCGTTCTGCACTTCCGTCCTGTACGCATGATTATTTCCCGAAATTCACCGGTGCACTGCTTTTCTCCTGCCATTTTCCGGACGTTTGGGTTTTTTGATAAGGATTTATACAGATGATACCCCGATCTTCCGCATCTTCGAAGCCGCCCGGCAGTGATTTGGGCGAATATCATCATATAAGAAAAGACGATACCCTTTTTCCAAAGTCCGTCACCATTAACCGTCCTTCAAAAGGGTATCGTCGTATGATTCTTAATTTCAGCCGCCCAAATCGTCATGCATATCCCGCTTCAACGATTATCTTTGGGGTATCGTCTTCATTTATCCGGCTGATTTTCGCAAATATTTTTAAATGTATTCTGCTCCGCGATCGGAAACAGTATGGGTGAGAGAAAAACAGGATTGCGCTCTCCTAAAATGCAGTGTCCCTACCTTCTGTTCCATAAAACGATTCGTTCGATGAAGCTTCTGTTTCAGACGATCTCCTCGATCTTTTTCATCAGCTCCCCGATCTGCTCCGCAGTGATGCCGTCCACATGAAATCCGCCCGTGCAGACCGTCACTCTGCCGGTCTTCCGGCACCATTCTTCTGCGAGCATCCGGCAGACCGCTTCATCCTTATGTCCGGTCAGGTTCATGACAGAGGATGTCACACTGATGCTGCCGTCTCCGGTCAGGGATGCTCTGGGGACAGCTATCACCGTGCAGCCGATGTGCGGCCTGTCGCCGCCGGAAAAGAGGATATGGAGATCCTCCCCGACAGGGGTGATCGTGACCACAGCCTCGGCAAAAGATAATGCAAGCCTGATCACTTCAGGGCATCCCTCGGCTTCCGGTTCTCTCAAAAACCGCCGTTCTTCACGGCCCGGATCGTGCACTGCTTCACGCATCGCGCACCTCCTGCCATCTGCGGTATCCGCGTTTCTCGATCCCGAAAGGCTCCAGCAGCTTCGCCGCTGTATGCGCGGCCATCTCTTCGATACTTTTCGGATCATGATAATAGGTCAGCATAGGCGGAATGATGCGCACGCCGGGAATCATGGCGAGCTCATAAAGATTGCGGAGATGAATCGCGGAAAGCGGCGATTCTCTGGCACACAATACGAGCGGCCGGCCTTCCTTCAGTGTGACATCCGCGGCGCGAAGCAGCAGATTGTCCGCGTAGCCGGAATGAATACCTGCGGCTGTTTTCATGCTGCAGGGCACAACGAGCATGCCGGCTGTCCGGTAGGAACCGCTTGCCGGACCGGCGTCGATCGCTTCCGGTTCAAGAACATGATCCGCCAGCGCATAGATTTCCTGCAGCGTCAGATCTGTTTCATAAGAAGCCGTCAGCTTTGCGCCGTCCGTCATGATCAGCGTGGACTCCCAGGTCGGATCCTCCCGGATCGATTTCAGCACCTCGATCAAAAGCGGGGTTCCGGACGCGCCGGAAGCCCCTACGATGAGTCTTTTTCTGTTCATATCAGTCCTCAAAATCCGGCACCCAGTGCTTCGGATCCACATCCATGAATCTGGCTCTGTGGAAGCGGTCCTTCAGCGCGTACGGTACCGTACAGTCAAAGATCGTCTTGCAGGAAATGCCGTGATCCCGGATGCTCGGCGAATACAGCGGATCATTCGACGGATCCAGCGGATGGGTGCGCACGCCGGGGATCGTAATGATATCCACATCGCCCTGGAATCTTGTATTCATTGCCCACAGCACATCGTTCATATCGAAACAGTCCACATCTTCATCCACCAGGAAAACGGTCTTCAGCTCGCTGAAGGAAGAGAATGCCAGCAGCGCGGCCTGGCGCTGTCTGCCTTCATCACTTGCCACGCCTTTTTTGAACTGCAGCACTGCCATGAATTTTCCGCCGCCGGGAGAAGCGCAGTAAACATTCTGCAGCCGGCCGGGCATCGCTTTCTCCACCAGTCCGTAAATGCTGGCTTCGGTCGGAATACCGGCCATGGATACATGCTCTTCAGAAGGTCCAATGCAGGTCTGCATGATCGGATTTTTTCTGGTGGTCACAGCCTTCACCTTGATCTTCCAGCATTCGCTGCTCGCCGGGCCGGTATAGCCGGGAAACTCGGGCATCGCAAACCCGGTATGGCTGTTCTGGTCCTCCTGCAGGCGCACGCCGGGGATCACTTCGCCTTCAATGACATATTCCGCATTGGCAATCGCCTTCTGATCGACCGTCAGGCATTTCACGAGCTTCACGGGTTCGCCGCGGAGCGCTCCCGCAACCGCCAGCTCATCATATCCCATGGGCGTCGTCGGCGGCTCGAAGCAGGCGCCGA
>DFKM01000048.1 GCA_002373555.1 Lachnospiraceae bacterium UBA3645 | reverse complement strand
TCGGCAAGGCCGGCGGTATGGACGGCACCATGTGGACCATCAACCTGGTTCTGCTCGCAGTTGCTTACGGCGGCGCACTGGAGCGCTGCGGCTGCGTAGAGAGACTGTTCGGCGGACTGAAGCACAGGCTCCACACCCCCGGCGCACTGGTCACCGCTACCATGCTGACATCCATTTTCTGTGATGCCGCAATGTGCGACCAGTTCCTCGGAATTTCCGTACCGGCTCCTCTGTATGCCGACAAGTATGATGAACTCGGACTTGCCAGAAACATGATGTCCAGAACGCTGGAAGACGCAGGTACCCTGTGGTCGCCCATGTTCCCCTGGACCGGATGCGGTGCTTATCAGAGCGCGATCCTGGGCATGAGCCCGTTCACCTATTTCCCGTTCGCATTCGTGAACCTTCTGAACCCGATCATTGCAGCACTTACCGCGTGGCTCGGTCATAACATTTTCTGGGCCGACGGTTCCTACACCAATATGTTCGGTCAGACCAAGGCCGGCACACCTGCGGGCGCTCCCGAAGAAGCACATGCGATCGCTGTGAAGAATCTGGAAGCTCTGCGTGCAGCGGGCAAGGCTCCGAAGGTCAGCTGAATCTGATTCCGATAGAAGAATATATGGCAATGTGCCCATAATTCTGTTATAATCCCCCTTGGGCGGCCCTCTGCGGCCGCCCTCTGTATGTAATAGCCCATGGGGACAGGTCCCGTGGGTTATGAGAAAATGACCCGCGGGACCTGTCCCCATGGGTCATAGAGCGGAGGTCTCTTTGATGAGCAGGAGTTTCCCCTGGGAAGGCATCACTTCCCCCATGTATCAGGCACATGAAGTCAAACCACGCAAGAAATGGGTGATCTATTACGGGTGGTGCCTCGCGGCGCTGCTTCTGGTCGGCGGATTTACGACCAGATTCAAGATCGCCTGGGTCTTTGCCGTGATCATCGCACTCGGGCTGGTCTCGAAGAAAACGATCATGGTCACGGAGCGCGGCGTGGAAAGTTTCATGGATATGCGGTTCACATCCTATTATGAGATCTGGAAATGGGATGAGATCGAGGCGCTGACGCATGAGAAGATGAAGGCTTTTCCGGGCTCCTGGCAGCTGTATTTCACGAAAGGCGACCGTACCAGGAAGATCTTTTTCCTGGAGGCGGACGCTAAGGAGATCCTGAAGCTCGCGAAGAAACAGAATAGTAAGATCCGTCTGTATGACGGCAATGTTTATATGGAAGAATATAAGAAACAGCAGCAGAAAAAAGGAAAGAAGAAATGAAGCTTACAGTTGTAAGAGCGGATCCGGCGGGAAACATCACGCTGTTTGTACTGACCCCGGTCGAGCCGGAGAAACGTGCTGCGATCGCGGAAAAGCTGATGGGCATGCAGGAATTTGCCGCAGAGCAGGTCGGCTACCGGTGTGCGCCGGAAGCCGGCTTTGACGGACACATGATCATGTCCGGCGGTGAGTTCTGCGGAAATGCGTCCAGAGCGTACGGCTATCTGACGGCACAGGAGAAAGGCATCCGCGGGAGAGCACATCTGGTACTGGATGTGAGCGGCAGCGATGTGCCGGTAGAGGTGGATGTCGATACAGATGCCGGAACAGCCCGGGCGAAGATGCCGCTGCCGAAGCTGATTCAGCATATGGAAGCCGGCGGCAGAGCCGGTGTGCTCGTTCATCTCGGCGGCATCGCGCATTTCATTGTCGACGGCATGGAACCTTCGGAGGAATTTCTGAAGACCGCAGAGGCGGAGATCTTTGCCGGGTTCCCGGAACTCGATGCCTATGGTGTGATGTTCTATGACAGCACATCCGGAAAGCTGACGCCGCTCGTGAAAGTGCCGGCTGCGAATTCTCTGTACTGGGAGGGCAGCTGCGGAAGCGGAAGCCTGGCTGCGACGATCGCGCTGACAGCGGATCTGCCGGACGGCGTCTATGAAAAGGATATGGTCCAGCCGGCCGGCATCGTGCATGTGACGGCTGAACGAAAAGACGGCGCATTCACAGCGGCCTATATCGGCGGCAGCGTGACGATCAATCCGCCGGCGGAGGTGGAAGTCTGAAAAGCGCCTGAATAAAACGGGACAGGAGTCGAAATACAGACTGTGGTCTGCATTTCAACTCCTGTTCTTTTTTGTACTCTGTCATTTCCGACTGATTTGTGGTATAATCTGACTGCTGTGGGGATTTGTCGGAAATGAATCTGCATGTACAGGGAGGAAGGATCTTGAGGACGTATACGACCAGTGAATTCTGCAAGCTCTGCGGCGTCAGCCGCAAGCAGCTCAGATACTACGAGGAAAGAGGCATTATTTCGGATGTCGGCAGGGATGAAAACAACAATTACCGTGCCTATTCCATGGAAAATATCTACGAAGTCGTGGCGGCGAAGGCGCTGCGGAATATCAACATGCCTGTTTCGGACATGCGGGATATCATTTTCGGGAAAAATGTGAACAGTCTGCGTATGTCCCTGGAGGACCATCTGGATTATGCGCGGGAGAACCTCGAACTCAGCATCCAGATGTATCAGCAGAGCGTTGCGGCCTATGCCCGGCTTTCCGAAGCACTGGCTTACCTGAAGCAGAGCCAGAAAAGCCCGGAGATACTGTTTGAATATGAAGTGATGGAAAGAAATGAGCAGATGGTCGTTGCCGTGGATTATGAAGCGGATTTTGAGGATGACGGCTATGAAGACGTGGCGCATCTGCCGCAGATCCAGGATATCGCGGATACGGTCAATGCGATCTCCTTCGGCTCGCTCATTTATGTGACATACGATCATTTCGACAGCAGTGTTCCTGCATTTAACGAAGAGATACACAAATATCACATTGCCGTACCTGTGCTGGACCGCAAAAAAGCCAGCCATCAGTATATGAAAATACCGGCCTTCCGGGGGCTGTCCGCGATCCATATCGGAACGCCCAAGAACGGCCGGCTGGTCGAGACCTATATGGGCCTGATGAACTGGGCAAAGAAGAACGGACATGAACTGGCCGACTGGTCGGTGGAAGAGTGGCTGATCAGTCCGATGATCACCAATAACAAGAATCTCTGGGTGATCCAGATCCTGATCCCGTTCCGGGAATATGACAGCTTACGGCCTGTGAAACTGCGGTAAAAGTGAAGAGATGCTCCTTGCGAAGACGCCGGAAACCCGCCCCCTGGGGCCGGGTTTCCGGCGTTCTTTCATTTTTACGGAAGTACTTCCGGAGACTGAAAACATTCATTTTCTTGTGAAAAACATTGAAAATTTCAGCGCTGAAGAAATAAACAAAAGTAAAATCGTAAAAAATGCGTTAAAATAATAACACTTTTCGGTGTTGACTTTGCCCGAAGGGGCTGATTTATCATGGTAGTGTACTAAAGTGCAGCCCTCAAATCTGTGAAAGGATGGTATGAAGAAATGAAGGTTATCAAACAGGCTGTCAAGAAGACCTACCAGCGTGATACGGCTCTTACCACGACCGTAATGGACATCATTGACAATGTTCGCGAGAATGGTGACAAAGCGCTTATCGAATACGCCGCCAAATTCGATCATATGGAGATCACCGGCGTAAAGGTCGGTCCGGAAGCCGTCAAGGCCGCCTATGACCAGGTGGATCCCGAGACCATTGAAGCAATCAGGTTCGCTGCGGGACAGATCCGTATTTTTGCCGAAAAGCAGCTCGACTGTCTGAAGAACCTGAATTTCCAGAGCACGGTCCCCGGACTGGAACTCGGCCATAAGCTGGTTCCCGTAGAGCGCTGCGGCTGCTATGTTCCGGCAGGCCGTCATCCGCTTCCTTCCACGGCTCTGATGAGCATCATTCCTGCAAAGGTCGCCGGTGTCAGGGAGATCGCCGTCTGCTCACCGCCTTTTGCCGGTTACGGCACGATCCATCCCGCCGTCCTGGTCGCGATGGATATCGCCGGTGCGGATGAGATCTACTGCATGGGCGGCGCACAGGGTATTGCAGCGTTTGCATACGGTACCGAATCCGTCAAGAAGGTCGATCTTGTCGTCGGCCCCGGCAATAAATTTGTAGCGGAAGCCAAGAGACAGGTATACGGCGATGTCGGCATTGATTCCATCGCCGGCCCCAGTGAAGTCCTGGTCCTTGCCGATCATACAGCCAATCCGAAATTCGTCGCGATCGATCTGCTGGCCCAGGCCGAACATGATCCGAATGCGAAGCCCATCCTGGTCTGCACCGATCAGGGCGTGATCGATCAGAGCCTTGTGGAGCTGGAGAAGCTCCTTGAAACGCTTCCGACAGCGGCGGTCGCCGGCCAGTCCTGGAATGACAACGGGCAGGTCTATCTGGTCGACAGCATCGATGAAGCCTGCGCGCTCAGCAACCAGATCGCACCGGAGCACCTGGAAGTGGAAGTGGAGAATGAGCGTGAAGTCGCCGACAAACTGCTGCATTTCGGCTCCATGTTCGTCGGACACTATGCACCTGTAGCCTTCGGAGACTTTGTTTCCGGAACGAACCATACCCTTCCCACCATGAGCACGGCCCGTTATTCCAGCGGACTCTGGGTCGGCGCGTATATCAAGGTCGCTTTCTATCAGTTCGTATCGGAAGAAGGCTGCCGGAACATGGCAGATCCCTGCATGCGCTTCGCACAGCTCGAAGGGCTGATCGCACACCGTGACTCCGTAAGACTTCGTGTGGAATGATCCTCTTTTGCATATGATCCGCTGCCCTTCGGGGCAGCGGGGATCTCTGAAAGAAAGGGGGAAGAAAGATGGCAGAAAACGTGACCCGTCACGCACCCGGAGAAACGGTCCTGGAGATGCGCGGGATCACAAAATTATATGCCGGCACAGTCGCACTGCATGATGTGAATTTCAGCGTGGAACGTGGGGAAGTTCACGGACTGATCGGCAAGAACGGCGCCGGAAAGTCGACGCTTGTCAGCATTCTGTCCGGCATTATCCAGCCGAGCAGCGGCGAGATCATCGTGAACGGAAACTCCTTCAGCTCCTTTACGCCGATCATCGCCAAGCGCAACAAGATCTCGATCATCACGCAGGAGCCGCAGACGATCGCCGAAGGCACGGTCATGGAGAATCTCTTCATGCCGATCTATAACGATCACAAGAAGATGATCGACTGGAACGCACTGCGGCAGAAAGCGCATGAGATCCTGACAAAAGCAGGCCTTCCCATTGAACCGGATTATTATGTGAGAGATCTGTCGATCAGCGCACAGCAGCTGATGCTCGTGGTCAAGACCTGTTATGTGGAAGATGCGGATATCATCATTATGGATGAAGTCTCGGCTTCGCTGACACAGGCCGATTCGGTCCTTCTGTACAGGATCATCGAAGACAGAGTGAAGGCCGGAAAGACAGTGATCTTCATTTCGCATCATACGAAAGAGCTGCTGAATGTCTGTGACCGTGTCACGGTCTTAAGAGACGGCAAGGCAGTCGGGACGCACAAGGTCTCGGAGCTGGATCTGCAGAAGATCGCGGCGCTGATCGTCGGCAAAACGGCCGAATCGGCAGAGTTCTCCGGCCACCGGAATGTAAAGATCGACCGGACAAAGGAGCCGCTGTTCGAACTGCGGGATTTTACGCGCCACGGAAAATTCGCGGATATCTTTCTGAAGGTGTATGAAGGAGAGATCGTCGGGATCGCGGGTCTGCGGGGCGCCGGACGGACAGAGATCTTCAAGAGCATCGTCGGCGCGGACCGGTTCGATGTCGGGCAGATCCTGTACAGAGGACAATCGAAACGGTACAAAACACCGGAAGCGGCGATCAAAGACGGCATTGTCTACATGGCGGAAGAAAGAGAACGCGAAGGACTCATTCCGATCGCATCCATTAAAAGCAACATGTCCATCTCCGTACTTGACCGGATCTCCTCCGGCGGCATCATCAGCACCGGCAAAGAGAATACCATGGTGGATGAACTGATGAAGCATCTGGATGTCAAGGCTTTTTCGAGGGAGCAGGAGATCAATCAGCTCTCGGGCGGGAACAAGCAGAAGGTCATGGTCGGCAAGGTCATTGCGCAGAAGCCGGTCGTATGTCTTCTGGACGAGCCGACCAGAGGCGTCGATATCGATGCAAAGGAGAGCATCCTGCATTCCATCGACGAGGGAATGCGGGAAGGATCCTGCGTTATCCTGAGTTCGCCGGGCATAGACGATCTGATGAAGATCTGCGACCGTATCGTGATCCTCTACGGCGGCCGCATCATCGATGAATTCAAACGCGGCGAATATGATGAGGAAGCGATCTACCGGGCCACGCAGGGTGAGGTCATTCACAAAGAGGAGGCGGAAGGATGAGAACGTCAACAAAAATTCAGCTGACCCTGCTGGACAATCTGGTCTGGGTGCTGCTTGCAATATTCTTTGTCTTTAATGTCATTGTCACACCAAGCTTTTTTACGCCGAAGAACATGGTCAACATCCTGTTCCAGTCATCGCTTCTGGGCATGCTGGTCCTGGCGCAGGGTATTGTATTGATGGTAGGCGAGCTGGATCTGTCCCTGGACGCGACGCTCGCATTTGCGCCGTGTACGACCATTCTGCTGGCAAACGCGATGGGAGGCATGAACCCCTGGCTCTGTCTTCTGCTCACGCTGGCGCTCGGCGCGCTGATCGGACTGTTCTCGGGAACGATCGTTTCCAAGCTGAAAGCGAATTCCTTCCTGCTGACCATGTCCATGCAGATCATTATGAGAGGTATGGTCCTCTTCCTCGTTCCGTTCTCGCTGACGGGACTGGATGAAGTCTATTCCTTCCTCGGCCGCGGCAGGATCGGAAGCATTCCTTTTGCGGTCTTTGTGTTCATCATCGTTTTCCTGGTATTTGAATGGATCTTCCGCAAGACGATCTTCGGCAGAAAATTCAAGCTGACCGGCGGCAACCGCCAGGCTTCCTTCATTGCCGGCATCAATACCGACAGAGTCGTGATCCGGGCATTCGTGCTGGCCGGCATTCTGGCCGCCGTTGCCGGACTGATCGCGGCGGGCCGTCAGAATTCCATCTCCAATACCACGGGAAACAATCTGGTTACGTTCTCCATCGCCG
Source organism: Lachnospiraceae bacterium UBA3645 (assembly GCA_002373555.1). Lineage (GTDB taxonomy): Bacteria > Bacillota > Clostridia > Lachnospirales > Lachnospiraceae > UBA3305. The sequence continues at coordinate 671 of DFKM01000048.1, read as the reverse complement.
GCGCGATCCTGGGCGGCTGCAGCTTCTCGGGCGGTGTCGGAAAGCCGATCGGAATGCTGGGCGGCGCCCTGTTCCTGGGCATGGTGGACAACTCCCTGACGCTGCTGAACGTGGATGTCAATCTGGTGGCCGCGACCAAAGGCGCGCTGATCTTCCTGGCGATCATTCTGGACCGTGTGAGAGTGCGGTACAGCGCGCAGCTCATGTACAAGGAGAACCTGCGGAAGCTGGAGCAGAATAAGGACGGCACCGGCGCAGCGGATGCGTTTGTAAAGAGGTAGAAAGCCGGAAACGGCATGATCACAATTCTATAAGGAGGAGCACACAATGAAGAAGGTGAAAAGGTTACTCGCAGTTCTGATTGCTCTCTGTATGGTATTTGCACTGGCTGCCTGCGGCAGCAGCTCGCAGCCGGCCGAAACGGAAGCGGCGGAGACAGAGGCGGCCGCGGCGGAGACAGAGGCGGCCGCGGGGGAGACCGAAGCAGCCGTGGAAGCGGTCACGGAAGCGGCGGCAGAGGCGGCCGCGGAAAATGCCGACGGCGATGCGCCGCAGATCGGCATGGTCGTCAAATATGCAAACATGGAGTTTATTCAGGCACTGATGTTGGGTGTAAAGAACAAATGCGCCGAATTGGGTTATAAAGAGCCCCTGATCACGGATGCCCAGGC
>DFKM01000223.1 GCA_002373555.1 Lachnospiraceae bacterium UBA3645 | reverse complement strand
TGCCGATGTTCTCCAGGATCAGCAGATCGGTATCCTCCACGCCGAACTCTTTGATGGCACGGAACGTCATGTCCGCATCGATATGGCAGAGCCCGTTGTTATGGATCTGGATAGCTCTCACGCCGGTCGCATCCGCCACGCGCTGCGCATCGAGTGTGGATTCGATATCCACATCCATTTCCGCGATGCGGATGCGGTCTTTCAGGCGGTTCACCAGCGCTGTCAGCAGCGTTGTTTTTCCGGAGCCTGGCGCGGACATGACATTGATCATGTAAACGCCCCGCTCTTCCAGATAGGCTCTTACTTCTTCCGCGGCTCTGTCATTTCCCGCGAATATATTTTCATTGATCGAAATGATCTTTACATTGCCGCTCATGCTTTCAGCTCCCTTACTCTTCTGATCAGATACTCCGCCAGCTCCGCGACGCCTTCCCCGGTCTTCGCGGAAATATAAAAGATCTTCATGCCGGGATTTCTTGCGAGAACCGCCTTTTCCATCCGCGCTTTGTCAAAATCGAATACGGAAAGCGCGTCGATCTTATTCACCGCCATGACATCCGCCACTTCATACATCAGCGGATATTTGACCGGCTTGTCGTCCCCCTCCGGCACGGAAAGGATCGTCATGTTGATCTGCGCGCCCGTGTCAAACTCGGCCGGGCAGACCAGATTGCCGATATTCTCCAGCACGATCAGGTCCAGATCGTCCTGCCCGAAAGCCCGGATGCCCTGCCTGGTCATGTCGGCGTCCAGATGGCACATACCGCCGGTATGCAGCTGAATCGACGGAATGCCTGCTTCCCGGATCGTTTCCGCATCCACCGCAGAATCGATGTCTGCTTCCATGACGCCGAAACGGATATTCCCGTCAAAATATTTCTTTAAGGCAAGCAGTGTGCTGGTCTTGCCTGCGCCCGGACTGGACATCAGATTAAGCAGGCAGATGCCTTTCTCTTTCAGTTCGTTCCGAAGGACATCGGCATCCTTATCATTGTCCTCCAGAATCGATTCCTTCAGTTCGATGATCTTCATATCTTCCATTGATCCGCTCCCGATATCAACACCCGGCGCACGGAAAGCACGGCTTCCGGCGTCCGGATCATTTGTTTTTCAGTGCAGTGAAAATGCTTGCTTGCATAAGCATTTTCACAAACGTCGATGAAAGAACACAGTTCTTTCATACTTATTTTCGTTTCGTATTTTATCACAGGATGCGGGCGGTTACAACTTATCAGTTTATTATCTGTCTCAATTACGATATACTATGAACAGAAATTGATTCCGCCAGCGAAAGAAAGGAAGGTACCCCATGGCACTTCAGGCATATGAGAAAGAACATCTGCGCAGGCTGCGGAGCCTGCTCCCCGAATGTACCGTTCTCCTGAAAAGAGACGGCCGTTTCCCTCTGGACGCCCCGGGCGAAATCGCCCTCTACGGCAGCGGCGCGAGAAAAACGGTCTTCGGCGGCACCGGATCCGGGGAGGTCAACTCCCGCTTCCGCATTTCCATCGAAAAAGGACTGGAAATGGCCGGGTTCACCGTCACGACGAAGCCCTGGCTGGATGCTTTTGATCAGATCCTGGCCGATGCCAAAGTCCGGTTCATCAGGGAGATCAAAGCCCGTGCCAGAAAAAATCACCGTCTGGCCGTGGTGGAGGGCATGGGCGCGGTCATGCCCCAGCCCGCATACGACCTGCCTCTGAATGGTACCGGCTCCACCGCACTCTATGTGCTCTCCCGGATTTCCGGGGAAGGAAATGACCGGCAAAGTACCGCCGGGGATATCCTCCTCACGCCTTCCGAGATCCGCGATATCCTGGCGCTGGACCGCCAATACGAGCGGTTCATGCTCGTCCTGAATGTCGGCGGCCCGGTCGATCTGACGCCCGTCCTGTCCGTCGGCAATATCCTCGTCCTCTCCCAGCTGGGTGCTGCCACCGGTGTTGCCCTTGCGGATCTTCTCCTCGGAAAAACCGTTCCCTCCGGGAAGCTCTCCACCACATGGTCCGCCTGGGAAGATTACTGCAGCATCGGGGATTTCGGTGAACATGACGACACCCGCTACCGGGAAGGGATCTACGTCGGGTACCGGTATTTTGACAGCGTCGGCAAAAAGGCGCTCTTTCCTTTCGGCTATGGCCTCGGATACACCGACTTTACAGTCTCCGATATCTGTACCGCACTGGATGGCGAGATCATCACAGTGACCGCCCGGATCGAAAACACCGGCGCTTTCCCCGGCAGGGAAACGCTTCAGGTTTACCTTTCTTCCCCGGCCGGCCGGCTTGACCAGCCTTATCAGAGCCTCGCAGCCTTTGTCAAGACGGATCTGCTCGCTCCCGGAGAGATACAGGCGGTCGAGGCTTCCTTCCTGCTTTCCGAGTGTGCCTCCTACGATACCGAACAGAGCTGTTTTGTGCTCGAGGCCGGCGATTACATCGTCCGCACGGGGGTGTGCAGCGCCTGCAGTCAGCCTGCAGCGATTCTGCGGCTTGAGAGCGAAATCACTGTCAGCAGACACCGCCGCCTGAATCGAACCGCCGATTTTCAGGACTGGAAACCGGATGCGCCGGTTCCGTGCGGGCTGTCGGATGATCTGCCTGTCCTCCCGGTGGATCCGGACAGTATCTGCTGCCGGGAAGTCACTTATGATGTCTCCCCGGAGATCGATCCTCTGGTGAAGGCTCTGACCGATGAGCAGCTTTCCACCCTGTGCTGCGGCGCCTACAACCCGAAGGGCGGCATGACGAGCGTCATCGGGAATGCCAGCTTTTCTGTCGCCGGCGCCGCTGGAGAGAGTTCACACATTGCGGAGAATCAGGGCTTCCCTGCTGTCGTCATGGCCGACGGTCCCGCGGGACTCCGTCTCTCAAAAGACTATATCAAGGATGCGCATGGCGTCACCTCCATCGGGCTCGCCCTGCCCGCGACAATGACGGATTTCCTGCCGAAACCGGTCACTGCGTTCATGGTCCTGACGCAGAAGAAACCGGGAGCCGGCGGGAAAATTCTGCACCAGTACTGCACGGCCATCCCGATCGGAACAGCCATTGCCCAGAGCTTTCATCCTGCGCTTGCGGAAACCTGCGGCGATATCGTGGGAACGGAAATGCGCCGCTTCGGTGTCCATCTGTGGCTTGCGCCGGCGCTCAACATTCACCGTTCCATCCGCTGCGGACGCAACTTCGAATACTTCTCGGAGGATCCGCTGGTGAGCGGGATCATGGCGGCCGCCATCACGAACGGCGTGCAGCGCCATCCGCACTGCGGAACGACCATCAAGCACTACTGCGTCAACAACCAGGAGACGAACCGTTTCAACTCCAACAGCATCGTCAGCGAACGGGCGCTGCGTGAGATCTATCTGAAAGGCTTTGGCATTTGTATCCGGAGATCCCAGCCGCTCGCGGTGATGACTTCCTATAATCTGCTGAACGGCGTGCACACGTCGGAGAGCCGGGATCTCATCGAGAACGTCCTGCGATGTGACTTCGGCTATCAGGGCATGGTCATGACCGACTGGGTCATTGCCGGGATGGAGGACAGATCTTCCGTTCACCGCGGCGCTGTATCCAATGAGATCGTCGCTTCGGGGAACGACATCGTGATGCCCGGCAGCAGGAAGGATGATGAGAACATCCGGAAAGCACTGGCAGACGGACGGCTTAAAAGAGAACAGCTCGAGGCGAATGCCAGCCGGCTGCTGAAAATCGCAAGAACGCTGACTGCCGAATAAAACAGCAGAAGGGGAAACATTCATGAAAGAGATACCGGTAACGGATTTTGAAAATATCAGGATCGGGCAGACAGAGAATGCGGAGGCTGCGACCGGCTGCACGGTCTTCATCTGCGATACCGGCATGCGCGCCGGCCTGGATGTGCGCGGCGGCGGTCCGGCTTCCCGGGAGAGCCAGCTGCTCAATCCGCTGATGGCGGCGCAGGCCGTCCACGCGATCGTCCTGTCCGGCGGAAGCGCTTATGGTCTGGAAGCCGCGAACGGCGTGATGAAATATCTGGAGGAGAAAGGCCTCGGCTACGATACCGGGTTCGCGCTTGTTCCGCTCGTGGCGCAGGCGGATATCTATGATCTGTCGGTCGCAAGCGCGGATGTAAGGCCGGATGCCGAAATGGGATATGAAGCTGCCCGCATTGCTTTTGAAGCGCCGAATTACCGGGACGGCAATTACGGCGTCGGATGCGGCGCGACCGTGGGAAAGATTGCCGGGATGGAGACCTGCATGAAATCCGGCATCGGAAGCTATGCCGTGCAGATCGGTGCACTGAAGGTAGGGGCTGTCGTCGTGGTAAACGCACTGGGCGATGTTTTCGACTGGAAGACCGGAGAACAGATCGCCGGTCTTCTGACGGAGGATAAAACGGCACTGCGCAGTACAAATGAATATATGCGTGCCTCCATTGCAGCCGTGGACAACAAATTTACCGGCAATACCACGCTCGCCGTCGTTATGACAAACGCCTCGTTTGACAAGGCGCAGCTCTGCAAGATCGCCGGGATGGCGCATGACGGATACGCCAGATCGATCAATCCCGTCCACACGTCCGCCGACGGCGACAGTATCTACGCCGTTTCTGTCGGGGATGTTTCGGCGGATCAGGATCTGACCGGGGCACTGGCCGCCGAAGTCGTCAGCGAAGCGATCAAGCGCGCCGTTTGGAGTGCCGAAAGCGCCTACGGATATCCCGCCGCGAAGAAATAACCCACGGGGACCGTGGGTTACGCACAACTTGCTGAGATAACCCGCTGTGCCTGTCCCCGTGGGTTACAGATAGCTGACCGGCTTTCCGCCGGTCAGCGTCCAGACCGACGGAAGCACCTCGCCGTTCCGGTCCGTCTCAAGAATCCCGAAGGTCGGTCTGCGGCCGTCCTGCCGGGGCAGCGTGATGCTGCCGGGATTCATGAAGAGACGCCCGTCCAGATACGTGATCAGCGGCACATGCGTATGGCCGAACAGAACGATGTCCGCCTCACACTCCGCCGCCCTGTACCGCAGCGTATCCAGCCCTCTGTGGATATGATAGGTGTGCCCATGCACCAGAAGGATCTTTTTTCCGCACGCATGGATCACCTTTTCCTCCGGGGACGGGCAGAAAAAATCGCAGTTCCCGCACACGAATTCTTTTCTGCATGAGATAAAGGATTCGATCTCGCTTTCGTCTCCCTCGCAGTCCCCCATATGAAGAAAGAGATCCACCGGTTTTACTTTTTCATAGACTGCCCTGAGCGTATCCGTCTTCCCATGGGAGTCACTGACTGCCAATATCTTCATCGTATCCTCTCCGTAACCCATGGGTTACTCCAGTATCTCCCGCATTCTGTCCGCGAACACGGCATGTCCTTCCTCTGACAGATGGACGCCGTCAAAGGAGAGCGGCACGTCCCAGTCAAACGCGCTTGCAAACGCCAGGCCTTCCCGCTCCGCCAGCAGATGATACAGCAGACTCAGCTGCCGGCTCTCCCGGTACAGCCGCTGCTCTGCGGGATCGACCGTCTCCCAGCCGCCGACCGGCGGCGGCGCGATCAGGAGAATCTCCATTTCCGGAAACGCCGCTCTGATCCTGTCCAGGAACAGGCTCATTTTTCTGCTGACGGCGACCGCCGGTGAAAATGATCCGGCGCTGAACAGATCGTTCGTACCGAGCATAACAGCAAAGCAGAAATGCTCCTGCCCTTCCTTTGCCGTGCTGATCAGTTCCAGCACGCTTTTTGTTGCATATTCCCGGTCCGGGATCTCTCTCCCGTTCATCGCGTTCACCAGGATCTTCCATTCTCCTGCGAGCATTTCCTGCAGACGGTCCGTCCAGCGGACATCAGCGGGATATCGTCCGCCGCCGAAGCCGCGCGGATCATAGCCGTAAGTATTCGAATCTCCGTAAAACAGGATCGTTTTCATGTGTCACCCCAATCCTTCCCGGAACCTGCGCGGCGTCATCCCGGTCTCCTGTCTGAACACCGTAATAAAATAGCTCTCCGCACAGAAGCCCAGCTGGCTGCTGATCTTTGCGATCGGGTAATCCGTGTCCGCAAGCATCAGCTTCGCCCGCTCGATCTTTTTCTTCCGTATATACTGTACCATGGAAATGCCGGTTTCCTCTTTGAAACGGTGCCGCAGATGGGAAAGGCTGCAGCCGCAGTAGGCTGCCAGCGCCTCCATATCGACCACTTCAAGAACAACCCGCTCCGCCGGATCGGCGATCCTTATGACGACATCACGCCTGCCGTGGTCTTCCTGGCAAGCGACGACAGCCGCTGGGTGACCGGCCAGAACCTGAATGTGGAAGGCGGCGGAAATATCCACTCCTGAGCACACATTTATCTGTCCATAAACACGGGAAAGTCCGGGGCTTCCGCCCCGGACTTTCTTCCTGGTAACCCACGGTGCCTGTCCCCATGGGTTATGATCACAGCTTCTTGCGGATCGTCAGGATATTCTTCCCGTCCTCATACCGGTACGTCATGTCATCCATGTTTTTCTTTGCCATGAAGATGCCGAGTCCGCCGATCTGACGATCCTCCGCGGAAAGCGTCACATCCGGATCCGGCTTCGCCAGCGGATCATAGGGAACGCCCCCGTCGATCAGGGTAATGACCGCCGTACCATCCTCCATGGCCGCACGGATCTCCGCCCACCCGTTTCCTTCCGGATAAGCATAATGTGCGATATTGACGAACAGCTCCTCCAGTGAGACCTCGATCTGCATCTGCGTTTTCATCGGGCAGTCATGTTCCTCCAGAAGAGCATTGACGAATCCCAGGACATCATTCAGCGACTGATCTTCGGCCGCGACCTTCAGCACTCTTTCTCCCTTCATATGCTCCTCCTCTGTATCCTGTACGGGGCCGTTATATTTCAGGCACAGCATGGTAAGATCATCAAACTGCGGCGCGTCACCGACGAATGTATCCACCGATTTCTTCACTGCAGTAAGCACCGCCTTCGGTTCAGCATCCGGATCCTCATTCAGCGCGGACAGCATCCGGTCTGTACCGTAGAGCTCATCATGATCATTGGTTGCCTCCGGCACGCCGTCCGT
>DFKM01000167.1 GCA_002373555.1 Lachnospiraceae bacterium UBA3645 | reverse complement strand
CCTACAAGATCGACGTTGACTGCGCGAACTGTGCCGAAAAGATGCAGGAGGCCGCAAAGAATACCACCGGCGTTGCGGATGCCGTCGTCAGCTTCATGACGCTCAAGATGAAAGTGGAATTTGAAGAAGGCACAGATCCGGCGGAGGTCATGCCGCGCGTGCAGGAGGCATGCAAAGTCGTGGAATCCGATTGTGAGATCTTCCTGTAAATACCGCAAATCCGGGCCGCTGCCTGCAAAATGCCGGCAGCTGTCTTCCCTGGGGATAAAAGATGAATAAGAAACAGAAGAAAATGCTGTCGCGGATCCTTTCCGCGGCGGCAATTATCATTTTACTGAAAATCTTCGATGCGCGGCTTACGCCGTGGTTCCTGAAGCTGACGCTTTACATGATCCCCTACCTGATCGTCGGCGGGGATGTCCTGAGAAAGGCGCTGCACGGAATCAAACACAGGCAGGTCTTTGATGAGAATTTCCTGATGGCTGTCGCCACAATCGGTGCGATCTTTGTCGGCACCTACAACGGGATCCACGGTATGGAGACAGACTATCTGGAAGCCGTGGCGGTCATGCTCCTGTACCAGACCGGCGAGCTGTTCCAGAGCATCGCGGTCGGCCGGTCCAGAAGAAATATCGCTGCGCTGATGGATATCCGGCCGGATGTGGCCTATATCGTGACCGAAGACGGCAGAGAAGCGGTCGACCCGGACGAGGTGGAGATCGGTACGGTCATCCAGGTCAATCCGGGAGAAAAGATCCCGCTCGACGGCATCGTGGAGGAAGGGGAATCCTCCCTCGATACCGCAGCGCTGACCGGAGAATCCCGGCCGCGGGACGTGGCAGCGGGAGATGAAGTCTTAAGCGGCTGCATCAACCGTCAGGGATCCATCAGGATCCGGACGACAAAGGAATTCGATGAATCCACGGCGTCAAGGATCCTGGAACTTGTGGAAAATGCGGCTTCGAGAAAATCGAAATCGGAGCAGTTCATTTCCAGATTTGCAAGAGTCTATACCCCGATCGTCTGTTACAGTGCGCTGGCGCTCGCTGTTCTGCCGCCGGTCATCCTGGCACTGCTCGGCAGGGATCCGCTGATCATGCAGTGGATCTACAGAGCGTGTACGTTCCTGGTCATCAGCTGCCCGTGCGCGCTGGTCATCAGTATTCCGCTTAGCTTCTTTGCCGGGCTCGGCGCAGCCAGCAGCAGCGGCGTTCTGATCAAGGGGTCGAATTATCTGGAGGCGCTCTCGGAAGTCCGGACACTCGTGATGGACAAGACCGGCACGCTGACGAAGGGCAATTTTGCGGTCACAGAGATCTGCCCGTCCGGGATCGACGCGGACAGGCTTCTGTATCTGGCGGCCCATCTGGAAGGCTTCTCTACCCATCCGATCGCTGTCAGCCTGCGGGAAGCGTGGGGAAAAGAACTGGACACTGCGGCGGTCAAGGATATCGAGGAGATATTCGGAAAAGGGATTACCGGCTGCGTCGACGGGATCCGTGTGTATGTCGGCAACCACCGGCTGTTGGATGAGATCGGCATGGAATATACGGAGCCGGACGGAGACGGAAGCATCATTCATGTGTGTGCGGACGGAAACTATGCCGGTTATGTGCGGATCTCCGATGAGATCAGAGAGGAAACACCTGCCGCGCTTTCGGCGATCCGAAAGGCCGGCGTAAACAAGCTGGTCATGCTGACCGGCGATGCGGAAACGGCTGCGGCCGCTGTCGCGAAGAAGCTCGGTATCCGGGACTACCGTTCCGGCCTGCTGCCGGAAGGCAAGGTCGCGTGTGTCGAGGAACTGATCAACGATCAGCCGGCGAAGGAAAAACTGGCATTTGTCGGTGACGGCATCAACGATGCGCCGGTTTTGTCGAGAGCTGACGTCGGAATCGCTATGGGTGCGCTGGGATCGGATGCCGCGATCGAAGCAGCGGATGTTGTGCTGATGGATGATGATCCGCGGAAGATCGCGAAGGCGATCCGGATCTCCGGAAAATGCCTGAGGATCGTCTGGCAGAATATCATTTTTGCGATCGGTGTGAAGGTGATCTGCCTGCTCCTTGGCGCAATCGGAATCGCCGGTATGTGGGCGGCGATCTTCGCGGATGTGGGCGTGATGATCATCTGTGTGATCAATGCGATGCGGGCGCTGCTTGCAGGAAGATAACAGAATCAGTGATGCCGCAGGGGAATGCTCTGCGGAAGGGTAATTGAATCAGTGACGCCGCAGGGGAGAATCATCCTCCGGAAACAGGGCACGGGGTGAACAGTTTCCGGAGGATGATTCTCCCCTGCGGCTGTCTGGTGAAGGATTCAACTGTGCAGTGCTTTTGTAAAGAGCCTCCTTCTGATATAATACTGTATGCTAGAGATAAAAATCGCAGGTGAAATTGAATGATCAAACAGAAAGAACAATGGCTCGTCACCGCCAAACGCGGCGACTTCTACGGCCTCGCCGCGCAGTTCGGCCTCGATCCGGTCACGATCCGGCTCCTGGTCAACCGCGGCATGAAAAATACCGAAGAGATCAAAAAATATCTGTATGCAGACTGGCGGGACGAATATGATCCGCGTCTGATGAAGGGGGCTGCAGAGGGTGCGCGGCTTCTTTATAATGCGATCCGAAACGGCGAACGCATCATGATCGCCTCGGATTTTGATGTCGACGGGATTTTCTCCGGGAGGATCCTGCTGGAAGCAATCACCGCCTGCGGCGGCACGGCCGTACTGAAAGCACCCGACAGAGTGAAGGAAGGCTACGGCGTCAATCCGTCCATGGTGGAGAAGGCCCATGCCGAAGGTGTGACCTTCATGATCACCTGTGACAACGGCATCGCTGCTTTTGATGCGGTAAGAAGAGCGAAGGAACTTGGCATGACCGTGGTGGTCACGGACCATCATTCCTGCCAGTTTAAAGAGGAGGCGGACGGTGTGCGGCACATCATTCTTCCGGAAGCGGACGTGATCGTGAATCCGCACCAGCCCGGCTGCGGCTATCCGTTCAAGGGGCTTTGCGGCGCGGGCGTTGCCTATAAACTGGTGCAGCTCCTGTATGCGCTTGCCGGCAAAAGCCGCGAAGACAGCCTGCGGTTCCTGGAATACGCCGGGATCGCGACCGTGGCGGATGTCATGGACCTGGTCGACGAGAACCGGATCTTTGTGCGGGAAGGCCTGGCCCGTCTGGAACATACGGAAAATGCGGGGCTGGCGGCGCTCATCAATGTCTGCGGCCTGTCGGGCCGGAAGCTTACGGCCTATCATATCGGCTTCGTGCTCGGGCCGTGCTTTAATTCGGCCGGCAGACTGGAGACGGTCGACCGTGCATTCGCGCTGCTGTCCGCGTCCGGACAGGAAGCCTATACCCTGGCGTCCGGCCTGAAGGAACTCAATGATTCCCGGAAAACACTCACGAATGAAGGCGTAAAGAAGGCCGCCGAATATGTCGATTCGCTCGGAGAGATCCCGGATGTTCTGGTCGTTCCGCTGGCGGACTGCCATGAGAGCCTGTGCGGGATCATTGCCGGGAAGGTCCGGGAGCGGTACAACCACCCTGCGATCGTCCTGACGGAAACAGCAGAAGGATACAAGGGCTCCGGCCGCTCGATCGAGGAATACGATATGTTCGAGGGCCTCATGAAGATCGCGCACCTGTTCCTGAAGTTCGGCGGTCATCCGATGGCGGCAGGCCTGACACTGAAAAAGGAAAATCTTCCTGCGCTCATCTCCGGCATCAATGAAAATACCAGGCTCTCCGCAGAGGATTTTGTGCCGAAGATCCACATCGATCTGCCGATGCCGGCCGGTTATGCTTCCGAAAAGATCGTTACGGAAACAGAACTTCTGGGGCCGTTCGGGAAAGGCAACCCGGCACCGCTTTTTGCGGACCGGTCGCTGAAGATCGTTTCCGCCAGGATCATGGGCCGGGAAGGCACCATGCGGAAATTCACGCTGGAGACCGCGGATGGCATCCGCAGGGAGGCGGTCTGGTTCGGAGACGGAAAAGCGCTCGATGAGATGCTGGCGGAAGCTTATGGGAGAGCAGCGGTTGATGCGCTGTATGCCCGCAGAAGCACGGAACGGTATGCCGGAAACGATGGCAGCGCATCCGCGCCCGCGGATATCCGGATCGATATCACCTATTCTCCGCAGATCAATGAATACATGGGGAACCGGACCCTGCAGCTGCAGCTGAAGAACGTGCGGATTCCTTCTACTGTAAAAAGCCGTTGAAGAACCGGACGATTCATTGTACAATAACAGTTGATGCGGGCATCTGCGGCTGCAGTGCCTATAAGGATTAGGAGGCCTGAAAAATGAAAAAGCTTGAAGATTATGTCATCAGTATTCCGGATTTCCCGAAGGAGGGGATCATTTTCAGAGATGTGACGGGTATTCTTATGGATGCGGACGGTCTGCAGCTTTCCATAGATTCTCTCATGGGCATGCTTGACGGGATCGATTTTGATATTGTCGCCGGATCGGAATCCCGCGGATTTATTTTCGGAATGCCGGTTGCCTATAATCTGCATAAGCCTTTTATCCCGATCCGCAAAAAGGGCAAGCTGCCCCGCGCTACGATTTCCGAGGAATATGCGCTGGAGTACGGCACCGCGACGATCGAAATCCATCAGGATGCGATCAAGCCCGGTCAGAAGGTCGTGCTGGTAGACGATCTGATGGCTACCGGCGGCACGATGGAAGCGATGATCAAGCTTGTCGAGCGCCTGGGCGGCGAAGTCGTCAAATGCTGCTTCGTCATGGAACTTGCAGGCCTGAACGGCAGAGAACTGCTGAAGGGTTATGACGTGGATAGCGCCATCATTTACGAGGGAAAATAATCCGTTTTATGGAAGAGATCATCAGAAGCGCCCAGAATCCGAGGGTGAAGAAGATAAAGAAGCTCATGAAAAGCTCTGCGCAGAGATCTGACGCAGGGCTTTTTCCGGTGGAAGGCATCCGCATGGCGAAGGAGATCCCGGCAGAATTCGCAGCGGAACTGTATCTGTCTGAAAGCGCTGTGCGGGACGGTCTGGCGGATGAACTCTGCGGCGGCAGGGAAGCCGGGCTTCCGGCACCGGTCGTTCTGTCGGATGACTTGTTCCGGAGCATTTCCGACACGAAGACGCCGCAAGGCGTGCTTGCACTGGTAAAGAAACGGCCGTATACCATGGCGGATGTCCTGCAGACAGGACGGCCGCTGATCGTGCTGGAGAATCTGCAGGATCCCGGAAACATGGGCACAATCCTCAGGAGTCTGGAAGCGGCCGGCGGCGGCGGACTGATCTGTGACCGGTCCTGTACGGATATCTACAGCCTGAAGACGATCCGCGCTACGATGGGGACGCTCTTTCGGGTGCCGCATGTGACCGTGGACGATCTGGGCGGTACGATCGGAGAACTGAAGAAGAACGGCTACCGGATTTATGCAGCGCATCTCGCGGGCGATGCGTATTCGACAGCAGTCCGCTATGAGGAGAAGAGCGCGTTTCTGATCGGAAA
>DFKM01000040.1:5565-7520 GCA_002373555.1 Lachnospiraceae bacterium UBA3645 | reverse complement strand
GGAATAACCCGCGGTGCCTGTCCCCATGGGTTATCCGGCATCTTCCGCCAGCGGCAGGCGGAAGATGAATTCCGTCCCGACGCCTTCGGTACTGATGACATCAATATTTTCATTATGTGCCGTAATGATTTCCTTTACGATGGAGAGGCCCAGTCCGGTGCCTCTCTTATCTTTTCCTCTCGAAGCATCGCTCTTGAAGAATCTCGTCCAGATCTGCCGGATATCATCCTTCGGAATCCCGATGCCGGTATCCTTCACGGAGATGAACGCCTTGTACCCGACTTCGCTGACCGAGATCGTGATATCGGAATTGTCATTCGAGAACTTGATCGCATTGTCCACCAGATTATAGACGACCTGCTGGATCTTTCCGATATCGGCGTGCACATAGACAGACGCATCGGAGAGCACCAGCTCGAAGGAGATGCCGCGCTGCGAACATTTCCGCTCAAATGTCGCGCAGACGTCCTTGATCAGTTTGCAGATATCGAAATCGGAGTACTCCAGATGCATGTTTCTCCGGTCGAGCGAGTTCAGCGAAAGCATGCTCTGCGTCAGATTCTCCAGACGTTCCGTCTCGTGAATGACGACGCGGATGTATTTTTCCTGATCCTCCGGCTCAATAATACCGTCCGAAATGGCCGTCAGATATCCCTTGATCGATGTCAGCGGCGAGCGGAAATCATGGGAAACATTCGCGATGAATTTTCGCTGGTATTCCTCTGCCGCATCCAGTTCCGAAGCCATGGATTCCAGCGTATTCGCCAGATAGCCCATCTCATCATTCTGCACGATGCCGATCTTGTGCTTGAAATTTCCCTCCGCATATTCATTTGCGGCAGCGGTGATCTTCCTAAGCGGCCGCATGACGAAGACGTGGATCATGATCAGCAGCAGAAAAGAGAGAAGGAAAATGATGCCGGCCGTGATATACAGCGGGATCAGCATTCTGTCGCTGATGGAGGAGACCGATGCCAGCGAGGTATGCAGAATGACATACCCATACGTTTCGAAATTCGCCGTCACCGGCGCGATCACGCTCAGCATTTCCTGGCTGAAGGTATCGTAGAAGGTCCCGGTAACGTAGAATCTGTCGATTTCCGCCGGATCGAACTGCGTAATGACCGCATCTGTATGCTTGTCGGAAGAGTCGAAGGAGATCACGCCTTCGGGATTGATGAACCACACTCTCGTGTTTCCGTAGGAATCCAATCCCAGCATCTGATTCCGGAAATCGACCGGCAGCCAGCCGTCCTTATACAGACTGCTGTAATCCGATGCGATCTTCCGCGCCTGATTGTACAGCCGGTTCGCTGTCCGGTTCAGGTTGATGGAGTACGAAAGGCGCGAGGAAAAAAGCGCAACCACGCAGAAGGACAGAAGCGCGAAGATCACATAGCCGGTGATGAATCTGACATACAGGGAACGTTTCATCCTTATTTCTTTACCTCAAAGCGGTAGCCGATGCCCCAGACGGTGGCGATCCGCCAGTCTTCATGATCCCCGAGCTTCTCGCGGAGCCGCTTTACATGCACGTCGACCGTTCGGGAATCGCCGACATACTCGTAGCCCCAGATATGGTCCAGCAGCTGCTCTCTGGTGAACACCTGGTTCGGCGAGGAGACCAGGAAATACAGGAGCTCCAGCTCTTTCGGCGGCATATCGACGGTCTCGCCGTCGCAGGTGACGGAATAGTTGGTCAGATTGACCGTCAGCCCGGGGAGATGGACGACCTGGGCGGAGGGCTTCTCCGTGGTCTGCGGTGCTCTGGAAGTCCGCCGCAGCACAGCCTTCACGCGTGCGACCATTTCCTTGGAATCGAACGGCTTGATAATATAGTCATCGGCGCCGAGCTCCAGTCCCAGCACCTTGTCAAACACCTCGCCCTTCGCGGACAGCATGATGATCGGCGTCTGGGATTCGCGGCGGATCTCCCGGCAGACCTGGTAGCCGTC
>DFKM01000040.1:0-5512 GCA_002373555.1 Lachnospiraceae bacterium UBA3645 | reverse complement strand
GGTAGCCGTCCATGCCCGGAAGCATCAGATCCAGCAGGATCAGATCCGGCTCGAAGGAATGGAACGCCGTGAGCGCAGACTCCCCGTCCTCCACGCACTTTGTCTCAAAGCACTCCTTTTTCAGATAGAGTGAAATGAGCTCGGAGATATTGGTATCATCATCCACGATGAGGATCTTCTGTTTCGCCATGGTTTTATCCTTTCAGTGTAACGACGGTACATCCGTTGCCGCCTTCGTTGAATTCACCGGCTCGGTAGGATGCGACGCGCGACTTGTCTTTCCGCAGGAAATTCTGGATCGCGGTGCGCAGCGTCCCGGTGCCGCGGCCGTGAATGATCCGCACGACCGGCAGATGCGACAGATAGGCATCGTCCAGATATTTGTCCAGCTCCGGCAGCGCCTCATCGACAGTCTTTCCGATCAGATTGAGCTCGGTGGAAATGGACATCGCCTTCGACAGGCCGCCGGCGCGGACGGAAGGCGCTTCTTTCTTAAAGGAAACGGTCTCTTCCTGCTCCACCGAGATGTCGGAAAGCTGCACGGTGCTCTTCAGGATGCCCATCTGTACGGTGACTTCCCCCCTGGCGTTCGGGAGGGAAGAGAGCGTTCCGGAAAGGCCGAGCGAATGGACATGCACGCGGTCGCCGATATGCAGCTCTTTCGCGTCAGCAGTGTGAACAGGCTTGTCTTTTTCCCTGCTCTGCGTCTGGTTCTCGGAAATTTTTTCACGCAGTTTGGTGCGTTCGGCTTCCATATCGGCTGTGATGCGCACGCCCTGTTTGTTCAGATTCCGGATCGCGGTATCGGCTGTATCCTTGGCCTCCTGCAGGATCTGCCGCGCTTCTTCGCGCGCTTTTTTCAGGTAGTTCTCGCGCTGATCGGCCAGCCTCTGCTGTTTTGTGTCCAGCTCCTTCTTCAGGCTTTCTACTTCCGCGCGCAGCCGTTCGGCTTCCTTCCGGTCATTTTCAAGGCGTTTCCGCTTGGTCTCGAGATCGGAGATCACATCCTCGAACGCTTCATTCTGTTCGCCGATCGATTCTTTCGCGGCGCTGATGATGTCGTCCGGCAGCCCGAGCTTTTTGGAAATCGCGAACGCGTTGCTCTTGCCGGGCACGCCGATCAGCAGACGGTAAGTCGGGCGCAGTGTGGCGACATCAAATTCACAGGAAGCATTTTCCACGCCGGGCGTGGAGAGGGCAAAGATCTTCAGTTCGCTGTAATGTGTGGTGGCGACGGTGTGGATCCTGCGTTTGTGAAGGCGCTTCAGGATCGCCATGGCCAGCGCGGCGCCTTCCACGGGATCGGTCCCCGCGCCGAGCTCATCGAAGAGGACGAGGCTCTTGTGGTCGGCCTGTTTCAGGATACTGACGATATTCGTCATGTGTGAGGAGAAGGTCGACAGGCTCTGCTCAATGCTCTGCTCATCGCCGATATCCGCATACACGTCATTGAAAATGGCAAGCTTTGAACCGGGATCAGCCGGGATGTGCAGCCCGGACTGTCCCATCAGGGTGAGCAGGCCGACGGTCTTTAACGTGACGGTCTTACCGCCGGTGTTCGGACCGGTGATGACCAGCAGGTTGAAATGGCCGCCCAGACGGATGTCGATCGGCACGACCGTCTTCTGCGGCAGCAACGGATGTCTGGCCGCTTTGATCGTCAGATAGCGGTCTTCGGAGAACATTGGCTCCGCGCCTTTCATGCGGCGGGAGAGCTGTGCTTTCGCAAAAACAAAATCCAGATGGGTGAGCAGACGTACGTTTTCGGTCAGTTCATTCGGATGCTCCGCCGCCTGGTTGGAGAGCGCTGCCAGGATCGATTCGATCTCTTTCTGCTCGCTGATGGTGAGCTCCTTGAGCTCATTGCCCAGGCGGATAACAGCCATCGGTTCTATGAAATAGGTAGAGCCGCTGCCGGACTGGTCGTGCACCAGGCCGGGGAACTGCTGGCGATATTCCGCGCGGACAGGCAGGCAGTAGCGGCCGTCGCGCATAGTGACCACGCCGTCCATCAGATGCTCCCGTTCTTTCATGAGAATGGAATTGAGCTGGTCGTGAATACGGCCGTCCATTTCACGGATCTGGCGTCGTATGCGGGAGAGTGCAGGGCTCGCGTCATCGCTGATCTCATCCGCGGAAAGGATGCAGCGTTTTATCTCGTTGTTGAGAGAAGGCAGCGGTTCGAGCGCGGAAAAGAAAACGTCCAGTGCGTCGGGATCTTCACGGTCCTCCCGGCTGCCGTAAGATCTGGCCCTGGCGGCGGCGTCCAGCAGTCTGCTGATATTCAGAAGCTCGACTGCGGAAAGAGAGGCGCCGATATCCAGACGCATCACGGAGCCGCGCACGTCATTGGCGCCGCCGAAGGAAAGGGAACCTTTGCGGATGATGCGCATCTCGGCCGCGCTGGTCTCGGACTGTGCGGTGAGGATGTCGTCGCGGTCGGTCATCGGGGTAAGCGAAGCGCAGACGGAGCGACCCATGTCGGTGTGGGCAAGCGCCTTCAGTCTGTCGATGATCTTATCATATTCAAGGATGTGTAATGCTCGTTCATTCATGGGATGAATTATAGCATATTTTTCCGCTTTTGTCAGTTACAATCTGTTATGTCTGGAAAATATCCAAATGGAAATAAAACGGGCAAAATGTTGATATAAAACGGTTGACAGCCTGCCGGACGAGCGTTATCATTGAAGCAGGGATGAAATAAGAGAGGTGAATATTATGACAATCGAGGAAATGAAGGCGAAAAAGAACGAACGAGGCCTTACGAATGAGATGATCGCGAAGCTGTCCGGCGTGCCGCTTGGTACTGTACAGAAGATCTTCAGCGGGGAAACAAAGGCGCCCAGAAAGCTTACCATACAGTCGCTCACGAGAGTGCTCTCTGAAGAATGGGATACGGGCAGATCTTGCGAAAAAGCAGAGAGTACGCTGCATGAAACTGCGGTTCAGTACGGCGTTCCGGGTAAAACGCGCAGATACACCCTGGACGATTACTATGCTATACCGGATGATCGGCGGGTGGAACTGATCGACGGCGAAATCTATGATATGGCATCGCCGACTTTTGAGCATCAGCGGATCCTTGGAAATCTGTATCTGCGTTTCAGGGAGTGCGCTGAAACGCACGGCTTGCCCTGTGATATCTATGCGGCACCCTGTGATGTACAGCTTGACAAGGATAATTATACGATGGTCCAGCCGGATCTGCTGGTCCTCTGCGGAGAGTATGACAGTGCCGTTAAGCGTTATGAAGGTGCACCGGATCTTGTTGCCGAGATCCTTTCTCCCTCCACAAGAAGCAAGGATATGCTTCTGAAGCTTTACAAATATCAGAGCGCCGGCGTACGGGAATACTGGATCGTGGATCCCGATCATAAGAAGGTATTCGTTCATTTCTTTGATACAGAGGATTACTGTCCGGAACAGTATGATTTTGATTCGCAGGTCCCGGTAGGAATTTCCGGGGGAGCATGCCGGATCGATTTTACAGGAATCGCCGACGGATGGCGGGACCGCCGGAAATCATGAGAAATTCTGCTTCTATCACAAAAACTGTCATGAAATTATTGCAGCCGTCACATCTGTATGATAGGATGAAGATGGTATAGTGTACGGGAATGGTCTTTCCGACTCTGTCATGAAAACAGAAAAACAGCTTCTTGCAGCAGAACGGAATCAACAGCAGTTCAGGGAAGGAGAACAGATCAACTATGAAAAGGGGATGGGCAGGATCAGGTTTGCGGCGCCGGGTGTTGACGGCGGCCGTACTGTGGATATTTATTGTACTGATGTTTCCGGGAAGCGTTTCCGCAAGCACCTCTTCGAAAGGCAGCAAACCAGCGGATGCGGTACTGAACAAGGAGTATTCCTTTGATGCCGTCCTGGATTCCAATGGAGGCATTTTCAAGCTGTATGACCAGGACTTTAATACATATGAAAGTAATTCCTGTAATGTCAATTTTGCCTGGAAATGGAAATCCGACACAGAACTTGAAATGTATTACAGCATTTCCATACCCCAAAAAGAGGGATATATGATAGTCGGCTGGAGCAGGAGCAAAGGAGCGGCAATTCCGGAATGGGGCTTTGATTTCGACGGAATGATAAACCAGGTCAGCAATGAAAAGAAATATCCTGAAAAAATGTATGCTGTATGGGCGAAGGTCTATCCGATCACGCTGCACGCGAACGGCGGAGGCGCTTTCGGATATGAGACCATTGGCGGGAATTCTTATTATATTGAGTCCATGACCACTGATTTCTATTATGATCCGCTGGAAAAATCAGTGAAATGGACAGATAAAATGAAACCCTGGCCCTGGAGCAAAGATGAGGACAAGGTCCTGGCGGCATGGGACAGGGAGTATGGGCCGGAGCTGGAAGGCCTGGTCTTGAATGACAGTGCACCGAAAGAGTTTTTTGCTAACTGGGAGAACAAGGATCTGGCAGATGTCCGGGTATATGACCTGAATGATAAGCCTTATACCGGCAAACCGGTGACGCAGGATCCGGAGGTGTGCACCAGCCAGTATGGTATAAAGCTGAAGGAAGGCACGGATTACACGGTCTCTTATCAGAATAATGTCGAAGTCGGAACAGCGACAGTGATCATAAGAGGCATTGGCCGTTATACGGGCAGTGCGACCAAAACTTTTAAGATCTATGAGTCAACAGAGCCGAAAACAGATGACCCGAAGACAACGGATACAAAGGAAGCTGATCCGAAGACGGTAAAGGCCAAAAAGGCCAATCCCATGAAGGTGAAAGCCTTAAAGGTCACCCTGAAATATTCCGCCCTGAAGAAAAAGGCGCAGAAGATCGCAGCGAAGAAGGCATTTAAGATTTCCAAAGCCAAAGGAAAAGTCACTTATAAGAAAGCCGGCGGAAATGCCAGGATCAAGATCAGCAAAGCCGGAAAGATCACTGTAAAGAAGGGACTGAAAAAGAAGACCTATAAGCTGAAAGTCAAAGTGACAGCCGCCGGGAACAAGAGTTATAAGAAACTGACGAAGAAGGTCACTGTTAAGATCAAAGTAAAATGATATAGGAAAAGCAGCCGGCAGGCTGCTTTTCAAATGCTCTCTTTTCCCGGGTGGAGTGCGGGAAGAAAAAAGATATCATGAAAAACAGAACAAATGTTCGCCGGGCTATATACATTTAAAATGATTTGTGATATACTTCCATTCACCTGAAAACCCCTCGTTTCAGAGCGAAGATCCTTTCACTTCTTGCTCCGCAGAACGACAGTGCAAAACAGGATCCCACTGTGACTATACTCAACAGGAACGAATATTTATGAGCGAATTCAAATTAGTATCCGAATATGCGCCGACCGGCGATCAGCCGCAGGCCATCGAATCCCTGGTCAACGGCTTCCGCAGCGGGAATAAGCGCGAGACCCTCCTCGGCGTTACCGGCTCCGGCAAGACCTTCACGATGGCCAATGTCATCAGGGAGATCAGGCGCCCGACCCTCGTCCTTGCGCACAACAAGACCCTGGCGGCGCAGC
>DFKM01000090.1:1142-8328 GCA_002373555.1 Lachnospiraceae bacterium UBA3645 | reverse complement strand
CAGCATTCCGTGAAGGAACTGCAGGGGATGGGTGTGAATCCGAATATTATTGTGCTGCGGTGCGATGAGCCGCTGGAGGATTCGATCTTCGACAAGATCTCGCTGTTCTGCAATGTGAAGCGGGACTGTGTGATCGAAAACATCACCCTGCCGAATATTTACGAAGCGCCGCTGATGCTGGAAAAGGCAGGGCTTTCAGAGGTGGTGTGCCGGGAGCTGGGGATCGATGCTCCTGCACCGGATCTTACAGAATGGAAAAGGATGGTCGGGCAGATCCACAGGGCGGATGCCCATCCGGTGGAGATCGGGCTTGTCGGAAAGTATGTCGGGCTGCATGACGCCTATCTGTCGGTGGCGGAAGCGCTTCATCACGCGGGATATTACCATCATGTACATGTGAATATCCGCTGGATCGATTCGGAAGAGATCACGGAGGCGAGTGCCGGAAGTCTGCTCGCGGGTCTTGACGGCATTATTGTTCCGGGCGGCTTTGGCAGCCGCGGTATAGAAGGAATGATCCTGGCGGCGAAATACGCCAGAGAGAATCATCTGCCGTTCTTCGGATTATGTCTCGGTATGCAGATCACAGTCATTGAGTATGCCAGGAATGTCGCGGGACTGGCGGATGCAGATTCCGGCGAATTCAATGAGAACTGCGCGCACAAGGTGATCGATTTCATGCCCGGGCAGAGCGACGAGATCGATAAGGGCGGCACACTCAGACTGGGCGCCTATCCGTGTGTGGTCAGACCTGGTACGACGATGGAGCGGTGCTACGGAAAAACGGAAATCAGTGAGCGGCATCGCCACCGCTATGAATTCAATAATGATTACAGGGAGTGCCTTTCCGCGGCGGGACTGACGCTGTCGGGCGTTTCGCCGGACGGAAAGCTGGTGGAGACAGTGGAACTGACGGACCGGCCGTTCTATGTCGGCGTGCAGTATCATCCGGAGTTCAAGAGCAGACCGAATAAGCCGCATCCGCTGTTTCAGGGCTTTATTGAGGCCGCCGGCAACTTTCGCGTTGCTGCAGATTGACGAGCGGCAGCATTCAAGACGGTTCGGCACTCGGTATTGTGTACAGAATCCAATAAGATTGGATTTTATGGTCTTAAACTGTGCATCGGTAAGGTTGATTTTGGTTTTATGGTCTCTCTTTATTGTATTTGTAACAGTCATGCAAGTGAAGTGGCCTGATTTTGTGCACAAACAAAGGGAAAGGGAATAAATATGGTCTCATACAGGGACCATAAAAACGAGGAAAGACGTTAAGTGTGCACAGCGGAAGACCATAAAAGCGAGGAGGGACCTTAAGCGTGCACGGCGGAAGACCATAAAGGCGAGGAAGGACGTTCAGCGTACACGGCGGTAGACCATAAAGGCAACGAAAGAAGTCTGATGTGCACGAAAAGAGGAAAAAATGATGATAAAAGAACCCAACAGAAAACTGATCCTTGAAACGGGGGAGGAGTATCCGGGATATTCGTTCGGTGCCGAGAAGGACAAGATCCTGGAGATCGTCTTCAACACCTCCATGGCCGGCTATCAGGAGATCCTCTCGGATCCTTCCTACACGGACCAGGCTGTGGTCATGACGTATCCGCTGATCGGTAACTACGGCATGGCGCCGGAAGACTATGAAGCACACATTCTCCCGATCGGTGCACTGATCGTGCGGGAGTACAATGATGAACCATCCAATTTTCGGAGCACGCGAACCCTTGCTGATGTTATGAAAGCGCACGGCATCTGCGGGATCAGCGGGATCGACACGAGGAAGCTTGCGCGATCGATCCGGGATCGCGGCAGCAGGAAAGTGATGGTCACGGATCTTCATACGCCGCGGGCAGAGGCGCTGGAAATGCTGGCCGGGTATGAAATGCCGCATAATGCGGTCGCGAGAGTGAGCACCTGTGTGCAGTGGGAAGCCCCGGCGGAGAAGGAACGCTTCCGCGTGGCGGCGATCGACTGCGGCATGAAGCTGAATATCGTCCGCTCGCTGAATGCGCGCGGCTGCCATGTGACCGTCCTGCCCTGGAACACCCCTGTGTCCGTGATCGAATCGCTGCAGCCGGACGGGGTATTCCTGTCCAACGGTCCGGGCGATCCGGCGGATGTGCAGGAGACCATACAGACGGTAAAGGCTCTGCTCGGGAAGTATCCCCTCTTCGGCATCTGCCTCGGACATCAGATCATCTCGCTGGCATACGGCGCGAAAACCTACAAGCTGAAGTTCGGTCACCGAGGCGGAAATCATCCGGTAAAGGATCTCCTGACCGGCCGGATCGAAGTGACTTCCCAGAATCATTCCTATGCTGTGGATCCCGACAGCGTACAATCTACGCCGCTGGAGATCACGCATATCAATCTGCTGGACCGCACGGTCGAGGGCGTACGGTGCGTAAAGGACCATGTCATGAGCGTGCAGTATCATCCGGAAAGCTGCCCCGGGCCGCAGGATTCCGCCTATCTGTTTGATGAATTTATCAGCATGATGGAAGCAGCGGGGAAAGGAGCGAAGGACCATGCCTAAGAGAACCGATATCAGGAAGGTGCTGGTCATCGGCTCCGGCCCGATCGTGATCGGACAGGCAGCCGAATTTGATTATGCCGGCACGCAGGCCTGCCTGGCCTTAAAAGAGGAAGGCTATGAGGTCATCCTCTGCAATTCCAATCCGGCGACCATTATGACCGATACAAAGATCGCGGATAAAGTCTACATGGAGCCGCTGACACTGGAATATGTCGCGAAGATCATCCGGTACGAACGGCCGGATGCCATCCTGCCGGGCATCGGCGGTCAGACAGGCCTGAACCTGGCGATGCAGCTGGAACGAAAGGGGATCCTCGCGGAATGCGGCACAGAGCTTCTGGGAACGCGCAGCAGCTCGATCGAAAAAGCGGAGGACCGGGAAAAATTCAAGGAACTCTGTGAAGGGCTGGGAGAACCGGTCCTTCCTTCGGATGTGGCTTCCTCTATGGAAGAGGGGCTTATGATCGCGGAGCGGATCGGTTATCCGGTCGTCCTGCGGCCGGCATTTACGCTCGGCGGAACAGGCGGTGGGTTCGCCGATGACGCGGAGGAATTCCGGCAGGTCATGAAAAACGCGCTTGCGTTGTCGCCCGTAAAGCAGGTCCTGGTCGAGAAAAGCGTGAAAGGCTATAAGGAGATCGAATACGAAGTGATGCGGGACGCGAACGATACCGCGATCACGGTCTGCAACATGGAAAATCTGGATCCGGTCGGCATTCATACGGGAGATTCCATCGTTGTCTGCCCTTCGCAGACACTGACCAACCGGGAATACCATATGCTGCGGGATTCGGCGCTGAAGATCATCCGGGCGCTCGCGATCGAAGGCGGCTGCAATGTACAGTTCGCCCTGGATCCGAAATCCTTTCAGTATTATCTGATCGAAGTCAATCCGCGTGTCTCCCGCTCCTCCGCACTTGCTTCGAAAGCCAGCGGCTATCCCATTGCGAGAGTCTCGACGAAGATCGGCATTGGCATGACGCTCGATGAGATTCAGATCGCCAACACGCCGGCCTCTTTTGAACCGGCATTGGATTATGTTGTGACCAAGCTCCCGCGGTTCCCCTTTGATAAATTCGCGGACGCGGACAATTCACTCTCCACGCAGATGAAAGCGACCGGCGAGGTCATGAGCGTCGGGCGAACCTTTGAGGAAAGCCTGCTGAAGGGAATCCGGTCTCTCGAGATCGGCGCGCATCATCTGTACATGCCGAAATTCGACGGTATGGATAATGACCGGCTTCTCCGTTATATTGCCGTGGGTACGGATGACAGGATCTATGCAGTCGCGCAGCTGATCAGGCTGGGCTGTGCTGAAGAAGCGATCGCGGAGGTCTCCGGGATCGACAGATTTTTTATCCGGAAGATCCGGAACATCGTCCGGATGGAGGAAGAGATCAAAGCCGCACCGGGCGATATCCGCATGCTCTATCAGGCAAAGCGGACGGGCTTTCCGGACCGGGAGATCGCGCGGTTGTGGGAGCAGAGCGAAGCGGAGGTGTTCCGGCTGCGGAAAGAGAACGGCGTCATGCCGGTCTATAAAATGATCGACACCTGCGCGTCGGAATTTGATAGCTACATCCCGTATTTTTATTCGACGTACGAGGATGAAAACGAGTCCGTCATATCAGACAGACATAAGATCATCGTGCTCGGTTCAGGCCCGATCCGGATCGGACAGGGAGTGGAATTCGATTATTCCACAGTGCATGCCGTGCAGACGATCAGGCGGGCCGGTTATGAAGCGATCATCATCAACAATAATCCGGAAACAGTTTCCACGGATTATACCTGCTCCGATAAGCTTTATTTTGAACCGCTGTGCACAGAAGACGTCATGAATATTATCGAGATGGAAAAACCGGACGGCGTGATCGCCACGCTCGGCGGTCAGACCGCCATCAATCTGGCGGATTCCCTGAAGGAGAGAGGTGTGCAGCTGATTGGAACGGACTGCGACGCGATCGACCGCGCAGAAGACAGGGACCAGTTCGAGCAT
Source organism: Lachnospiraceae bacterium UBA3645 (assembly GCA_002373555.1). Classification (GTDB taxonomy): domain Bacteria; phylum Bacillota; class Clostridia; order Lachnospirales; family Lachnospiraceae; genus UBA3305. The sequence continues at coordinate 3,796 of DFKM01000090.1, read as the reverse complement.
CTGCTGCTGTCGCTGGGGATCCCGCAGCCGGCCGGGCAGGCGGTGACGGGGATCGAAGCGGGAATCCGGGCAGCGAAAGAACTGGGATATCCTGTCCTTGTCCGGCCGAGCTTTGTTCTCGGCGGCCGAGCCATGCAGATCGTGGCGAAGGAAGAATCGATGTGGGAGTACCTGAAGAACGCCGTGCAGATCGATGAAGACAAGCCCGTGCTGGTGGATCAATACATTCAGGGAAAGGAAGTCGAGGTCGATGCCGTATGTGACGGAGAACATGTTTTCGTACCCGGCATCATGGAGCTGGTGGAGCGTACAGGCGTCCACTCCGGAGATTCCATCAGCGTCTATCCTTCCGTCAGTCTGTCGGACAGGGTGAAGGAGACGATCCTGGATTATACGGAAAAACTGGGGCTGGGCATCGGCATCCGGGGATTGTTCAACATACAGTTCATCGTCGATCCGAAAGAGCGGGTCTACATCATCGAAGTCAACCCGCGTTCCTCCCGCACCGTCCCTTTCCTTTCCAAAGCGACGGGTTACAGTCTTGCGGATATCGGCACGCTGGCGATCCTCGGGGTCTCCTTAAGGGAGCAGGGGATCAACGTGCGGTACCCTGAAGAGAAGAAACGGTACTATGTGAAAGTACCCGCGTTTTCCTTCTCCAAGCTGCGCGGCATGGACGCGTATCTGTCTCCGGAAATGAAATCCACCGGGGAAGCGATCGGATATGACAGGAAGCTTCACCGGGCGGTATATAAGGCCATGCTGGCCTCCGGTCTGAAACTGCCGACCTACGGAACGGTCCTGGTGAGCGTGGCGGATGAAGATAAGGAAGAAACGGTCCCGCTTGTCAGGCGCTTCTATAATATGGGATTCAATATCGAAGCCACGGCGCTGACCGGCGAAGTACTGAAGGAGCACGGGATCCGGACAAGGATCCGGCTGCAGCCGAGCAAAGGAAGCGAAGAGGTGCTGGAATCGCTCCGCGCGGGATATGTGAGTTACGTGATCAATACAAGAGCGATCCGTTCCGGTGTTCATTACGGAGACGGCGCGGCGATCCGCCGGTGCGCGGCGCAGAACAATATCACGATGCTGACGTCGCTGGATACAGTGCGGATGCTGCTGGATGTGCTGGAAGAAATGACGATGGGAATCTCGACGATCGACGCGGAGTGAAGCGGGCCGGGGGGACAGGCTCCTGGCTCACCGGCAAGAAGGAGACAGAAGCCCGCCCCTGTCTCCGTGATTTTGGAGGATGAGTGAATGGCTGCCATAAATACACATTACGGGGAACTGGAAGATTCCTATTTATTCTATAATATCGCGCAGAAGATCAATGCGTATCTCGCGGAGCATCCGGACAGGCATCTGTACCGCATGGGGATCGGCGATGTTTCGCTGCCGCTTGCGCCGGCAGTCATAGCTGCGCTGCACGAGGCTGTGGATGACCAGGCAGAAGCCGGTACATTTCACGGCTACATGCCGGAGTGCGGCGATCCCGCCCTGCGGCAGACGATCGCCGGTTATTACGCGCTTCGTGGCGTAAGACTCTCTGCAGATGAGATTTTCGTTTCCAGCGGCGCTTCCGATGAACTGGGGGATCTGCTGGACATGTTCAGCCGGTCGGGAAGCTCTCTGGTGATGGAACCGGCGTATCCGGCCTATGTGGACGCGAACGTTATGGCCGGACGGAAGCTGATCCGTCTGCCGTCGGGAGATCACAACGGCTTTGTCCCGATGCCATGCGAAGAAGCAGCTGCCGATATCATTTATATCTGCTCGCCGGGCAATCCGACCGGCGCGGTGTTCACACGGGATCAGCTGCAGGCCTGGGTGGATTTCGCGAACGCGCACGGATCCGTGATCTTCTTTGATGCCGCTTATGAAGCGTTTATTGAAGATTCTGACATTCCGCACAGCATTTTTGAGATGGACGGTGCCGGGACGTGTGCGATCGAGATCTGCTCCCTGTCCAAGACGGCAGGATTTACCGGAACGAGACTTGGTTATACCGTGATCCCGAAAACGCTGACGAGGGACGGCATGAACCTCAATGAGATGTGGGTGCGGAACCGCACGACGAAAACGAATGGCGTTTCCTATATTATTCAGAAAGGCGCGGCAGCGGTCTTTACTGAAGAAGGACAGCGACAGATCAAAGAGAATATCGCGGTCTATAAGAAAAATGCAGCCGTGCTGACGGAAGCGCTGGATGCCCTCGGCATCTGGTATACCGGCGGGAAGAACGCGCCGTACATCTGGATGAAATGCCCGGACGGTATGGGGAGCTGGGAATTCTTCGACCTGCTGCTGGAGAAAGTTCAGGTGGTCGGCACGCCCGGCGCCGGTTTCGGCGCCTGCGGTGAAGGTTATTTCCGCTTCTCCACCTTCGGTGATCCGGAAGATACAAAGGAAGCCGCCGCCAGACTGACTGCGCTTTTGCGATAAGCCGGATACGCAGAAAAGTACGCTGCACGCTGCGCAATGACGGAAAATGTCGATATCTTCTGAAAAATCTGACATACTTCTGACTCTTCTGATAGTTTTCGGAAGAGCTTTTTTTTATATTGGTAGTAAATAAAACAGCAGACCAATCATCAGAAGAAAGGAGAAACCATGTTCATCAAAGGCGTCAACCTCGGAAACTGGCTGGT
>DFKM01000090.1:0-1081 GCA_002373555.1 Lachnospiraceae bacterium UBA3645 | reverse complement strand
CTGGAGAAGTGGATGAGCCCGCACCTGTTTGACGGCACGACGGCGGAAGACGAATACTATCTGCCGACACAGCTGCCCAAAGAAGTCTATGAGGCCAGGATGCTGATCCACCGCAGCGAATACATTACCGAAAGGGATTTCGCGAAGATCGCTTCCATCGGTCTGACCCATGTGCGTATCCCCGTCCCGTATTTCATCTTCGGAGACCGTCCGCCGTTCATCGGCTGCATCAAATATCTGGACAATGCGTTCGCATGGGCCGAAAAATACGGCCTGAAGATCCTGATCGACCTGCATACCGCCCCGCTTTCCCAGAACGGATTCGACAACGGCGGTATCTGCGGCGTCTGCAAATGGAGCCAGAGCTCGGAGGAAGTGGAATTCGTGCTGCACGTACTGGAGAAGCTGGCGGTCCGTTATGAAGGCCGAAAGGGCTTGTTCGGCATTACGCCGATCAATGAGCCGATCACGGAGCCGATGTGGTCCACCATGGACGTCATGAACCGGTACAAGCCCGTGGATCCTGAGCTGGCAGCAGGTTCGGCACCCAATACGCTCGAGTTCCTGCGCGGCTTCTATGATGAAGCATTTGCGCGCATCGCACCGCATCTGGCGGAAGATCAGTACGTAGTTTTCCATGATGCTTTCCGCCTGAAAGACTGGAAGGAATTCCTGACGCAGGAGAAGTTCTCCGGACGCGTCGTACTGGACACACACCAGTACCTGATGGTAGCGGAGGCCCTCGGCTGTGAGCAGAGCCTGACCGGCTATATGAACTATATCGAACAGACCTGGGCGAAGGACATCGCTGAAGTACAGGCATATGTTCCCGTTGTCGTGGGAGAGTGGTGTGTGTTCAACTCCTACGCAGTCGGCGTCGATACAAAGGGCGGCCAGACGAGCCTGAACGGCCTGGACTTCTCGGACAATACGGAGATGTTCACGCCGGCGCAGAAAAAGACCATTTATCAGACGATCGCCAATGCCACACTGAACGCATGGCAGAACGGGTCCGGCTGGTTTTACTGGAGCTACAAGCTGTTGCTTGACACTGTGAATGAACCGAACTGGATCGGCTGGG
>DFKM01000047.1 GCA_002373555.1 Lachnospiraceae bacterium UBA3645 | reverse complement strand
TAATCATACCAGTCATCATCCGTGATGATGATGTTCACGCCCAGTTCTTCCTTCGCCTCGCGCTTCGTCGTATATTCCGCACGGAACCACCGGACCACCTTCGCCTTGGTATCATCATCGCCTTCCACATAAGCGTGATAATAGGCCGACAGGAGTCTTGCAAATTCAAATCCATGCACCAGTTCGCTGACGGACGAAGTCACGGCATAGATCTTCTGATCGACCGCCGCTGTCAGGGCCGGATCGCTTGGCAGCAGACCGGTCTCCTGCGCTGCCTCGCTCTGCACATTGTTGATCCAGCGGTCCAGCACCAGCGTCAGCGCGCCGCCCTCCGGCTTTGTCTTTGTGGACAGATTGCCGATCAGCTCCCGGTAGGTCGCCAGTCCCTGGCCTCTCGTGCCCTGCAGCCTTCTTTCGGGAGAAAGATCCGCATCGGCTACGATAAAACCTCTGTCCATCACATAATTCCGGATCGTCTGCAGCAGGAAGCTTTTTCCCGAGCCGTATTTTCCGACGATGAAGCGGAAGGAGGCGCCGCCCTCCGCAATGATCTCCACGTCATGCAGCAGCGCTTCGATCTCGCTCTTTCTGCCCACGGCAATATACGGCAGCCCGATCCGCGGGACCACGCCGCCTTTTAATGAATTCAGCACAGTCTGGGCGATCCGTTTCGGCACCCTTCCGTTTCTGTCAGCCATTCGTCATCTCCTCAAGCAATTCCCTTACATCTTCGATATAGTCTTCAACAAGCATCAGCCTGTCACCGTCACATTCCACGATACTGTCGCCAAAGTCATCGAAGAAGGCCTCATTGACGGCATCCGCGGCGACAGACGGCAGGATATGTTCTTCCCTGATAATATTGTTGGGATACACGCCCGCAAGCAGGCTCTGCAGGATCCGGATATACACCGGATCCGGACGGATCCCGGACAGCAGGACTGCGGCGGCGGGGACGGTCTCCGGTGCGGCAGGCTGTTCTTCCTGCCCGATCTCTGTGCGTGCATCTTCCGCCGGCAGGCTCTTTTCCGCCGGCAGACTCTTTTCCCCGGCAGAGAACTGTACGCTCTCATCCATGTCCAGATCCGCTTCCGTCAGCAGACTGTCTCTTGTCACGATGGCATCCTCCCGGATCTTTGACAGGCCGGAAAGATCGATCGTGATCTTCGGCCTGGCCGCCTCCTCCTGCGCCCGGATATCCGCCTGTACAGCAGCTTCGGTATAGGGAGATACCCAGGCCTCTTCCGCTTTTGCCTTCAGATAATGCCCCGTCTTCAGATATTTCCGCAGGATCCGGTCTGTTTCATGCCAGATCGCACGCATCTTCTTCTGATCGAACTGCAGACTATCATAGCATTCCTCAGTCCAGCGGCCGTCCCTGCAGAGATACCTGCGGCAGGCGTTCAGCACATAGACCGTATTCTCCTGTTTCTTTCCCCGGTCGAAATAGACCGCATTGGAAAGCGGATGCCACGGATATCGCTGCCGGGCGCCGAAGCAGAGCGTAAAAATATCGCCTTCCCGGTTCCCGTAATGCCGGAACAGCGAACGCCACACTTCGGCGAAGAGATGCAGGCCCCGCCCGCCGAACTGTTTTACGACCGGAGAATTCTCCGTTTTTGCACCGGCAAACAAAGCCAGCGCCGCACATACCTCCGCATCGGAATGCTTCTCCGGTTCCTTCAGAACAGCGATGTCCATATCACGCCGGATCATCGCCGGATCCGCATTCCGGACTGCGCTTTCCGCGGGCAGCGCATGCACGACGGAAAGATCGAGCATCCAGCGGCGGATATTTTTCTTCATATCCTGCGCTCCGATGCCGGAATCAATAAAGCCGGCTTCGAATTCCCCGAGCTTCCGGACGCTTTCCTCCGCCGAGGATACGCCGATGCCGTTGATCAGTTCAAAGATATAAATATAGGCAGCCGATGTGGGGATGGCGCGGAAGACACCGTGCCGGACGTCCTTCCGCCACGAAAAGTAGCCCCGCAGCTGTCTGTGATTCAGATCGTGATACGTCGGAAAATACATGGAGAACTGTCCGGGGAACGGATAGTCGTCCTCGTAGTCCTTCATGAACATTCCCTGCAGATAGAAGTTCTTGCACTTCTGGTGAAAGGAGCCGTCGCCGTATTCATACAGCCGGATCATATCCCGGATCATGTCGGGCATATCCGGATCCGGTGCGGTCTTTACACCCGGCCCACGCCGGATCGGCACAGTTCCGAACACCGTCTCTTTCCGGTCTGCTGCGGCACCCAGCGAGATCGTATAGCCCCGCTGTTCCCCCGAGCGGACAGCCCGGTCGAACAGAGAAAAGATCAGTTCGGCATCCGTATTCTCATCCATCCGGACACCGATCCATTTCTGCCCGCGCATGCGGTACGATTCCGTAAGATACGGCAGGTCATATTCGGACAGCGTCTGTCTGCCGCATTTGATATCGCAGCGTTCCGTGATCTCACCGGTCTCCTGATCCCATTTCTGCATCAGAAGAGCGGCCCATTTGCCGGAAAACGGATCCGTGAGTACAGAAAATCCGGGAAAATCAGCCCACTTATGCTCTTCCCGGATGCCGTATTTATTTTTTGCATATTCCGCAAGCTCCGACAGTCTCACTGCTGCACCTCCGGATCAGAAAAGAAGCGCTCTCAGGAAGCGGACGGCTTCCTCTGTCCGCACGTCCGGCAGACGATGCGCAGAAAAACCTCGCAGCGCCGGGGACGCATTGCCGGGGACCGCCTTTACGCCCGCATAATCAAGCATGGTAAGATCGTTCTCGTTATCGCCCATCGCGAGGATGTTCTCTGCGGGAATACCGAGGCGGCCGGAAAGCCAACGGACGGCAGTCCCCTTATCCGCATGGACGGCATTCACCTCCAGATTCCATTTCGTGGAGGTCGTCACGCGGATGCCCGGAATATCCGCCAGATCCCTGCGGATCTGCTCCTTCTCTTCATAATCAAAGATGGCCGTAAAGATCTTCTCCACGGGGACGCCGTGCGCTTCCACGAACCCCGGCAGATCCTCCTTCGGATTCTGCGAAAAGAACGGGATCCGGTAAGCATAATTGACATTCAGTTCTTCGGGAAGCACCGACCAGTTATACACGCCGTCGGTCAGATAGATGCTGGTATAGACATGATAGCGGGAAAGCTTCCGGAGAAGTTCCGCACCGAGCGCCGCAGGGATCAGCTGCTGATACACCGGACCGCCTGCCTTCCTGTCAATAACGCAGGCGCCGTTGCTTGTAATGAAATACCGGATCTCCGGTACTTCCAGCAGCTGTTTCGGCATATTGGAATACAGCCGTCCCGTCGAGGGAACCACAACGATCCCCGACGCGGCCGCTTCCCGGAACGTCTCCACGATGCCCGCCGGAATCTCTTTGTCTCCGGCCGGCAGGATCGTTCCGTCTATATCACTTGCTATCATTCTGATCTCTGACAATTTATTCTCCCTGATCTTTTATTACGAGTTCGACCGGACAGTGGTCCGAGCCGAAGATTTCATTGTGAATATCCGCGGACACAAGTCTGTCCGCAAGAGATGCCGATGTGACGAAATAGTCGATGCGCCATCCGGCATTCTTCTCTCTGGCCTTAAAGCGGTAGCTCCACCATGAGTATATCCCTTCCCGGTCCGGATAGAAATACCGGAATGTGTCAATAAAACCGGCCTCCAGCAATTCGGTGAATTTCCCGCGTTCTTCATCCGTGAAGCCGGCATTCTTCCGGTTCGTCTTCGGATTCTTCAGGTCGATCTCC
>DFKM01000064.1 GCA_002373555.1 Lachnospiraceae bacterium UBA3645 | reverse complement strand
CAGAACAAGATGATCGATGCACAGGAAAATGCTGCGGATACCTGCGTAGGTGCAAACTTCCAGGAAGTTCAGAAGTATCTTGCCTGCACGAACCACATCCTGTACTGCAACCAGATCTGCATCAACAAGGATGCCTATGAAGGTCTTGATCCTTTATACCAGGCAGCCCTTGATCAGGCTGTTGCCGAGGCGATCGATTACATGCGTCCTCAGCTCGAGCAGATCGACGTAGACAACAAGAAGATCCTTGCTGACGGCGGCATGGAGATCATCGAGTATGACGATGCATTCTTCGATGAGGTCCTCGCTCTTGAAGGCGTACAGAAGGTTTATGAAGATATCGACGCCCAGACCAATGGTCTCGGAACCACTCTGACAGAGGTTCTTCAGTAATCATCTGCGGACAAATCCATATGATTGATTGGAAGGGCACCGGCGCAGGCCGGTGCCCTTTTTCGCGGGACGGGGATCAGCGCCCCGCGGGACGGGATCTTTTATATGTAAAAAACATTTCCACATTTTCCCGTTCTCTGCTATAATCATAGGGAACATATACGGATGCGGATGAGGCCGCATCCGAAAAGGAGGATAAGCATGTTTGATAAACTGATTGCGAAGGTAAAGGCGGAACCCAAGACGATTGTTTTCACCGAGGGTACGGATGCGAGAATTCTCTCTGCTGCTGCTAAGCTTCTGGCAGAAGAGCTGATGGGTGTCGTCCTCGTCGGAAACGTTGACGAAGTGAAGGCTGCTGCGGAAAAAGGCGGCTTTGATGTTTCGAAGGCGCAGATCCTGGATCCCGCTACATATGAAGGAATGGAAGAGATGGTCTCCACCATGGTCGCGCTCCGCAAGGGCAAGATGACCGAGGAGCAGTGCCGCGAAGCCCTTTCCAAGGGAAATTATTTCGGCACCATGCTCGTCAAGATGGGCGTTGCAGACTGCCTGCTCGGCGGCGCAACCTATTCGACCGCAGATACCATCCGTCCCGCTCTGCAGCTTGTAAAGACCAAGCCCGGCGCACATCTGGTATCTTCCTGCTTCATCCTGACCCGTGAGACCGGTGATGAGAATCTCCGCACGATCTGCATGGGCGACTGCGCGGTCAACCTGGACTATCAGGACAGCGTAGACAAGGAAGGCAATGTAACCTACTCCGGCGCACAGAAGCTTGCCGAGGTCGTTACGGAAGCTGCGAAGTGCGCACAGACATTCGGCATCGATCCGAAGGTCGCTGTTCTTTCCTTCTCCACGAAGGGCTCCGGCAAGGGCGCTACCGTTGCGCTCTCCCAGGAAGCGACAAAGATCGCCAAGGAACTCAATCCTGATCTTGCCATCGACGGCGAGATGCAGTTCGACGCAGCTGTTTCCCCGACAGTCGGCCAGCTGAAGTTCCCCGGATCTCCTGTTGCAGGTTATGCCAACACCTTCATCTTCCCCTGCATCGAGGCAGGAAACATCGGCTACAAGATCGCACAGCGTCTCGGCGGCTATGCTGCATACGGCCCGATCCTGCTCGGCCTGAATGCACCGATCAACGATCTGTCCCGCGGATGCGACGCAGAGGAAGTCTACAAGATGTCCATCATTACGGCTGCACTGTAATACTGTAAGACGAGGCATGAAAAAAGAAGTCCCCACCGGGACTTCTTTTTTCATGCGCGGTTCAAAATCAGCTTCCGTTATACACCGAACAGTATTTTGGTTACTTTCCCGCCTTTCTTATAGTAGATGTATGCGGCGATGAATTTCTTTTTTTTCAGGTTCTTGAATGCGGTCTTCTTTGAGATCTTTTTGGTCTTTCCGGTCTCCGTGTCGACCAGCTTTCTGTATTTTGTTTTGCTGGTGACTTTGAAGGTGCGCCAGCCGCGCGGCTGCAGTTCATAGGTTGTCAGAGAACGGCTGCTGCCGAGGATCTTCACCTTCTTGCCGGAGATCTTGACTTTTTTGACATTATCCGCTTCGAACAATGTGGTGTATGTTTTAGCTGCATAAGTGGTTTTCGGAATACTGACAGTCAGAAGAACCGCTGCAGCAAGGATCATGAACAGGACTGCAGGTTTCAGGACAGCCGAACGAATGCGTTGCATAAATCAATGCCTCCTTTCGTTTATCTTTGATCTGAGTATTGCACGACGGACGGAGGCTGTCAACGTGTGACAGAGAATTGTCATTGTCAGGATGTGACAGCTGTCGGTTGCTTTCTGCACCGTTTTTGATATATACTTTATAACGATTTTGTTTTACGGGAGTACTTCGGTTTGGAAGCAGCGCATCTTATCATACTCGGCAACATCATCTCATTTATTGCGGCTCTTTTTATGTTCGCGAGCGGCTGGACAAAAGACAGGGACCGCACATTCCTGTACCAGATCCTGGAGAATCTGGTGCTGTGCGCTGCGAATGTATGCTTCCGGTCCTGGGCGGGCATATCGACGCTGCTGCTTTCTTCCGCAAGGAACTGGCTGGTCATGAAAGACCGCTATACAAAGCGTCTGATGTATGTTTTTATTGTATTGGTCATCGCGATCGGTCTGATGATCAACAACCGCGGTCCGGTCGGCATCCTGCCGATCGCTGCGACCGTACAGCTGTCGGTCTGCAACCAGTATGCGAAGACGCTGATCCAGCACAAGCTGTCGCTCTTTATCAATACCGCCGTCTGGCTGGTCTATGATCTCTGCATCCTGGATATCTCATCGACCGTCTCCCAGACGATTATGTGTATTCTGACAGCGGTAACGATCGTAAGACTGAAAAAGGAATAACCCATGGGGACAGGCACCGCGGGTTACATAACGTAACCCGCGGAACCTGTCCCCATGGGTTATTCTGATGAAAAGGCGGGAATCAGTACCACGGCTGCGATGCCGAGAATTCCGGCTGTGAGTTTGCAGATAATATATGCCGCTGTCTGCTGCGGAGTAGTCAGAGAAGATACGAACGCCAGCTGACCGCCGACGACATAGGCGCCGCAGACCGAGAAAGCAGCGTTCATGATCTTTCCTTTCGTGTCCATCTTGGAGAAGATCGGCAGCATCGCGAGGCTCTGCGTGCAGCTTAAGATGATTCCCATGACGGAATAGTTATTTACGCCGAGCCGTTTTCCGACAGCCTCGATCTTATCCGGATATTTTGTCAGGACGATCTTCGAGAGTACCATGCCGCCGCAGGCGACCATCACCATGCGGAGCACCATATACAGGATCTCTTCCACCAGCGCAGGATCGACGAATGCATGCTCCGGCAGGAACATACCGACGATCGCGATCGCAAAGAATACATAGCTGATGATCCGGATGAAGTTTCCGAACACGATGAGGACCTTCATGGTGATCCTCCGTGCAAATATGACGGCCAGCGACAGCAGAATACAGATGGCGAGCGCCGGAATCATGTTCCGGATAAGATCAGACATCGGAAGCCGCAGGATCAGTCCGCCGATGAGCGCCCCTGCAGGGAAGGTGATCAGACCGGCAATGAATCCGCGGATCAGCGGATCGATCTCATCCTGCCGGACGGCCGCCAGAAAGACGGGCAGCTGGTAACCGATCGTCATGCCGATGCCGCCTGCCACGAGCGCCCCGGTAAAGACCGCCAGTTCCGGCGTCCGGGCGAGTCTCAGCGCTACGGCGAACGCACCCATATCCGGTGCCAGGAGGCTTCCGATGATCAGCGAAGGATCAAAGGGAAGTCCTGCGGTTGCAGCAGAGATCGCCTCTGCATTATTCTGTACAAAGGAGACGCCGACGGAATAGAAACCGGCCACAGAGACAGACAGGCCGCCCATTGTGGCAAGTCCGTTTTCGAATTCATCTTTCAGACCGAGTTTCCCGCCCAGCATCATATCAAACAGGCCGAGTGCGGCGAAGAAGACCATAATGGCGATGAATGGATTCATGATCGTTCACCCCTGCATTTGTGATCGCTCTACATTATAAGTCCGCCTGTTGCTGCAGACAAGTATTTTTATATATGAAAACATCGAAAAAGGGAGTTTTCCATGCATAAAAAATATGATAGGATAGCTTCAATTCGATTCGGCAGGTAAGAATGATGGATGACAGATTTGCGAGAACAGAACTGCTTCTCGGTGCGGAAGCAATGGAAAAACTGGCGGCATCGCGCGTGGCCGTTTTCGGCCTCGGCGGCGTGGGCGGTTATGTCTGCGAGGCACTCGTTCGGAGCGGGATTGGCGCCTTTGATCTGATTGATAATGATACGGTGAGTCTCAGCAACATTAACCGGCAGATCATCGCGACGCAGGAGACGGTCGGGAGAAATAAAACGGAAGTGATGCGGGAACGGATGCTGTCGGTCAATCCGGAAGCGGACATCCGGGTGCATCAGAAATTCTTTCTGCCCGAAAATTCCCATGAATTCCCATTTCCGGAATATGATTATGTGGTGGATGCGGTCGATACCGTCACGGCCAAGCTGGAGATCATTATGACGGCCAGGCGCGAAGGCGTGCCGGTAATCAGCGCGATGGGCGCCGGGAATAAGCTGGATCCGACACAGTTCAAAGTGGCGGATATCTATAAAACTGCCGGCTGCCCGCTTGCCAGGATCATGCGGAAGGAACTGCGCAAAAGAGGGGTGGACAGCCTGAAGGTAGTGTATTCGGAAGAGAAGCCGGTGGAGACTGCAATACGCGGCATTCCGGATCCGGATCATCCCGGCAGAAGAGATGTGCCGGGAAGCATTGCGTTCGTCCCGTCCGTCTGCGGTCTGATCATCGCCGGAGAAGTGATCAAGGATCTTACAGGAGTTTCACGAAATGGATAAAGAATACAGAAACGAAGAGGAAAAAATGCTTGCCGGCCGGCTTTACGATCCGGCGAAAGACGGTCTGCCGGAGAAGAGAGCCCGGGCGCATGATCTGTGCCGGGAATTCAGCAGCCTGCCTGAAAAAGATGAGAACAGAGACCGTATTCTGCGGGAGATCTTTCCGCATGCGGGAAAGAACCTCTTCATGTTCGGCCCGGTGATCTGCGATTACGGCGAATTCACATATTTCGGTGACAATGTTTTCGCGAATTTCAATTTCACCTGTATCGACTGCGCGCCCGTCACGATCGGAAACGATGTCTTTTTCGGCCCGAATGTGAGCATTCTCACACCGGTGCATCCGATGCGCTGGCAGGAGCGGAATGTATTCCGGAACGACGAGGGAGAGATGAGCGATCTGGAGTACGCAAAGCCGATCACGATCGGTGACAACTGCTGGATCGCCGGGAATGTGACGATCTGCGGCGGCGTGACGATCGGAAACGGCTGCGTGATCGGCGCAGGCAGCGTGGTGACGAGAAATATCCCGGAGAACACTTTTGCGGCAGGCGTTCCGTGCCGGCCGATCCGGGAGATCACGGAAGAAGACCGGATGGCACCGGATATGTATTAAAGGCAGATTACGGGATCAGGTTGAGTTGAAGAACAGCTGTCATTCTGAGGACAATTCATTGTCCGAAGAATCCACCGCGTACGGCTTTCGGTTTTTTGCAAAATGCCTTTGCCGGTGCAGTGTATGCTCCTGAATTTGTTCAGCATGCTGATAAATAATAAGAAGGTATCTATATGGATAACACTGTATTGACTGGAAAATATCAGAACCTGCAGACTATGCTGGCATCATACGGAAAGCTTGCCGTCGCATTTTCCGGCGGCGTGGATTCCACCTTTCTGCTGTATGCCGCGAAGGAAGCGCTGCCCGGAAATGTCATCGCAGTAACAGGCATATCCGGCGCATTCCCGGAACGGGAGACCAGTGAAGCAGAGGAGTTCTGCAACGTGCAGGGAATTCCGCAGCGATTTGTGAAGATCGACGAGATGGCGATTCCGGGCTTTACCGAGAATCAGCCCGACCGGTGCTATCTCTGCAAAAAGGAGATCTTCGGCGGACTGATCCGGGCTGCCGCGGCAGAGGGGATTGCTGTAATTGCGGAAGGCTCCAATGTGGACGATGACGGCGATTACCGGCCGGGACATATTGCGATCCGCGAGCTGGGCGTAAAAAGTCCGCTGCGGGAAGCCGGTTTTTCAAAGGCAGAGATCCGGCAGATGTCCGCACAGCTTGGTCTGCCGACCGCGTCCAAGCCTTCTTTTGCATGTCTGGCAACGCGGTTCCCCTACGGAGAGCGGATCACGAAAGAGAAGCTGTCCATGGTCGATCGGGCGGAACAGTATCTTCTGGAGCAGGGATTTGTGCAGCTGCGCGTGCGTATGCATGGCGATATGGCGAGGATCGAACTGCTGCCGGAGGATATGGAGCAGTTCATGAAGCCGGCGGTCAGGATCCAGGCTTATACAGCATTGAAGAAGATCGGGTTTTCCTACATTTCGCTGGATCTCCTTGGTTACCGCACCGGCAGCATGAACGAAGTGCTGAAAGAAAAAGAGAAGAAACAGTAAAAATGGAGATAACAAAATGAGATTATTGTTCATCCGGCATGGTGATCCGGATTATGTACATGACAGCCTGACAGAGACCGGAAAGCGGGAAGCCGGTCTGCTCGCGGAGCAGATCGAAGCGCTGAATCCTGGAGAATTGTTCGTATCGCCGCTCGGAAGAGCGCAGGAGACGGCATCTTACAGTCTCGCGAAGCTTGGCAGAACGGCTGTTACACTGCCCTGGCTTGAAGAATTTCCCGCGAGAGTCGATCCGAATCTGTCGGAGGGCGTACGGAAAGCCTATGAGAATGAACTGAAAATGGAAGACGGAAAATACAGACCGCGGATCGTCTGGGATATCCTGCCTTCTTATTTCGGTGCGCATCCGGAATTGTTTCATCCGGATCTCTGGAAGGAAAGCGAGATCGTCCGTTGCAGCGATCTGCTGCCGCTCTATGACCGCGCGGTGAACGGACTTGACGAGCTTCTGGCGGAACACGGCTATGTCCGCGACGGCAGGATCTACCGTGCGGAGCAGGCAAGCGAAAAGACACTGACCTTTTTCTGCCATTTCGGCATCACCTGCATCCTGCTGTCTCATCTCTGGAACTGCTCGCCGTTCCTTCTGCTGCAGAATACCGCGACCGCACCGACTTCCGTTACCGAAACGGTCACCGAAGAGCGGCAGAAAGGGATCGCGGCCTTCCGGATGCTGCGGATGGGCGATATTTCCCACCTGACGGCAGCTGGCGTGCAGCCTTCCTTCTCAGCCCGATTCTGCGAGACGTACGAAAAGAAAGAGCAGCGGCATTGAAAACCGCTGCTCTTTCTTCTTACAAACAACACTTCATAAGCTCCTGCACTTCAAACCCGTCCCTGCACAGCGCATACAGCTGAGGCACCAGTTCTGCCGGCGGCTCGATCATATCCGGAATGCAGATCACCGGGATCCCGGCCGCCAGCCCGGCTTTGATCCCGTTCACCGAATCCTCCAGCACCAGCGCATTTTCCGGCCGGACACCTGCAAGCGCACAGCATTTCAGGAATACTTCCGGATCCGGCTTCCCTTTCACCACCTGATCGCCGCCGAAAACATAGGTGAAATAATCCGAGAGACCGGCTCCCTCGACATAGACATGCACGGTTTCTTCTTTGGAGGAGGAAGCGATCATGCACGGGATCCCCGCTGCACGGATCGCGGCCAGCAGCTCCCGGATCCCCGGCTTAACCGTCAGGTTCCCTTCCGCCGCGCGCGCGAGCATCCGCGGCCGCGCGACCGCGATGGCGTCCATGTACGGAACATCCTGTCCGTAACAGGTCTTCATGATTTCCTGCGCCTCCGGGAAGCGGATCCCGACAGTCTTCTTGTAGTCCTCCTCTGTCAGTTCATATCCGAGGTCCCGCAGGGCTTTCCGGATCTCGACCATATAGGTCCTTTCGCTGTCAAAAATCAGTCCGTCCATATCGAAGATGATCAGTTTCGGTGTGTTCATTTTCCTTTTCCTTATTCGCAAAGTGTGTTATTATACATATACTATTAATAAGGGAAGCAATTCAAGCATTTCAGAGAGAAAATATATGAAAAAATTAATGGCAATCGACGGACACAGCATCCTTAACCGCGCATTCTACGGCATGCCGCCGCTCACCAATTCGGCCGGCGTGCATACGAATGCGGTCTTTGGTTTCATGAATACGCTGCTGATGCTCATCGATGAAGAAAAACCGGATTATCTTGCGGTAGCGTTTGACAGAAAAGAGCCGACTTTCCGGCACGATATGTTCCCGGAATACAAGGGGACCCGGAAAGGAATGCCCGAGGAACTGCATGAGCAGGTCCCTATCATGAAGGAACTGGTCGCAGCCTGCGGAATCCCGGTCTTTGAACTGCCCGGATTCGAAGCAGATGATATCCTGGGAACGCTCAGACGCCAGGCCGAGGAAGCCGGTTTTGAAGTCACGCTCGTCTCCGGCGACAGGGATCTGCTGCAGCTTGCCACGGAAAAGACCCGCATCCGCATTCCGAAGACAAAAGCCGGAAAGACGGTTACCGAAAATTATTATGCGGACGATGTGAAGGAAGCGTACGGCGTCACGCCGCAGGAGTTCATTGATGTGAAGGCGCTGATGGGCGATACTTCCGACAACATCCCCGGCGTCCCCGGCATCGGAGAGAAGACCGCGACCGCACTGATTCAGAAATACCACAGCCTTGCGGGCATCCGGGACAATCTTGCTGAAGTGAAGCCGCCGCGTGCGAAGAACATGCTGACGGAGCATTTTGATATGGCGGAAATGAGCCGGAAGCTGGCAGAGATCTGTGACACGGCGCCGATTGAATTTGATCCGGAGAAGGCGGCTTACACGTCCGTTTTCACAAAAGAAGCTTATGAGCTGATCGCAAAGCTGGAACTGAAAAAGCTGATGAAACGCTTTGAAGCGGAAGCCGGCGGGGAGGCAGTCGCCGGGACAGACTCGCGTGAACACAATGTAAAATATATTTCAGAGGAAACAGAACTTGCAAAGATCCGGAAGAAGCTGACCGACGGTTGTGACAGCAGCATTCTCCTCCTCTATGAGCCTGCTCCCGTGATCGGAGAAGCAGAGGAAGAGAAGAAGAAGAAGAAAAAAGAGAAGATGCTGACCGGTGCTGCCGTCCGTTGTTCTGGACAGGAGGATACCTGGGCGCTGTATTTTTCAGAAGATACTGCCGGTGCGCTGCGCAGGAAAGACATTTCCGCTTTACTTTCGGACGTAATCGCTGCGTCAGCGCGGGTCATTACGCTGGATCTGAAAACATTGCTGCACGAATATGACATCCCGGAAGATGCAAAGATCCTGGATGCGGGCGTTGCCGCTTACCTGCTGAATCCTCTGAAGAGCGCTTATGATATTACGGATATTTCGGCGGAATTCCTGGCGGATACAACGCCCGTGACCAAAGAAACGCAGGGCGCGGATATCCTGCTGGCTGCAGCAGATGCGATCACTGGAAAGCTGGAAGAGAAGGGCATGCTGAAGCTCTATACAGAGATCGAGATGCCGCTGATCTGCTCGCTGTATCATATGGAAAAAGCAGGCATCCGGGTGAAAAGGGATGCGCTGAAGGAATACGGAGATAACCTGACCGGCAGCATCACGCAGCTGGAAGCGGAGATTTACGAACTGGCCGGACATCCGTTCAACATCAATTCCCCGAAGCAGCTCGGCGAAGTCCTGTTCGACGAGATGAAGCTTCCGTATGCGAAGAAGACGAAGACCGGCTATTCGACCAATGTCGATGTGATGGAAAAGCTGAAAGGTATCCATCCGATCGCGGAGAAGGTGCTTTCCTACCGTACACTGACCAAGCTGAAATCCACCTATGCGGACGGCCTGGCGGTATTTATCGGAGAAGACGAGCGCATCCACGGACATTTCAACCAGACGATCACAGCCACCGGCAGGATCAGCTCGACCGATCCGAACCTGCAGAACATTCCCGTACGAATGGAACTCGGCCGCGCGATCCGGAAGGTCTTTGTGCCGGATAGCGGCTGCGTGTTCATTGACGCTGACTATTCCCAGATCGAGCTGCGCGTGCTGGCGCACATGTCCGGAGATGAAAAGCTGATCGAAGCCTACAATCAGGATCAGGACATTCACCGGATCACGGCTTCGCAGGTGTTCCACATCCCGTTTGATGAAGTGACGCCGGAAATGCGCCGCAATGCGAAGGCGGTCAATTTCGGGATCGTCTACGGCATCAGTGCGTTCGGACTCAGCGAAGACCTGAGCATTACAAGAAAAGAAGCAAGCGAATATATAGAACGATACTTTGAAACATATCCGCAGGTAAAGGAATATCTGGATGCACTGGTCGCCCGCGGAAAACGGCTCGGCTATGTCAGAACCCTGTACGGCAGGATCCGGCCGATCCCGGAACTGAAAGCATCGAACTTCATGCAGCGCCAGTTCGGCGAGCGCGTTGCGATGAATTCCCCGATCCAGGGGACCGCCGCGGACATCATGAAGATCGCTATGATACGTGTTGACAGAGCACTGAAGGAAGCCGGCCTGCGGGCAAGGATCGTGCTGCAGGTGCATGACGAACTGCTTCTCGAAGTGCCGGAAGAGGAACAGGAAGCAGCCCGTGAGATCCTGTATCATGAGATGCATGGTGCGGCGGAGCTGAAGGTGCCGCTGGAAGTTGCCGTAAGCTGCGGACACACATGGTTTGAGACCAAGTAAAAAAAGGGGATCCGCCCCGAAATCTGAAGGATGTGTGCAATGAAAAAGGTCATTGGGATCACAGGAGGCGTAGGCAGCGGGAAAAGCGTTGTGCTGGGCATACTGAAAAAGGATTACCGTGCGCAGGTAATCGAAGCCGATATCGTGGCGAAGGAACTGATGATGCCGGGCATGCCCGGACATGAAGGGATCAAAAAGGAATGGGGCGATCAATATTTCGCCGCCGACGGAACGATCGACAAGGAGAAACTGGGCACCGCACTTTACTATTGCCCGGATTTCCGGCTGCGGCTGAATGCGATCATTCATCCGCTCGTCCGGGATGAGGTGGCAGCCAGGATCAAAAGGAGCCGCCGCAGCGTTATCGCCTATGAAGCAGCGCTTCCGGATGCAGCACGCATGAAAGAACTGTGTGATGAAATCTGGTACATCCATGTGCCGGAGCGGGACAGGATCCGGAGGCTCATGGCAGGCCGCGGCTACTCGGAGGATAAATGCCGGAGCATCCTGGCAGCGCAGCCGCCGGAATATGTCTATGCCAATCTGGCTGCGCATGTGATCGACAACAGAGACAGCATAGAAGAGACCGAGGCGCAGATCCGTGCCGTCATGGAACCGGAAAAGGATCATCCGCGTGTCGGGAAAGTCCTTCTGATGCGCGATTTGAGGGAAACGAATTGAGGTTTTTAAGCATTTCGAGCGGAAGCTCGGGCAACTGTATCTATGTGGGAAACGATACGGAGCACTTCCTGATCGACGACGGCATTCCGGGGAAACGTGTCCGCGAGGGACTTTCTTCCATCGGGCTTGCGCCGGAGGATCTGACCGGGATCCTGATCACCCATGAGCACGCGGATCATATCAAGGGCCTGGGCGTGCTGCTGCGGAAATGTGAGGTGCCGGTCTACGCCACGGCGGGGACGATCGAGAGCATGCTCGCGGACGGCAGGCTCGGCCGGGTGAATGAAGAGCTGTTCCATCCGATCGAAAACGATCAGGATCTGGAGCTCGGCAGCATGCAGATTCATCCGTTTTCCGTGCCGCATGATGCGGCCGATCCGGTCGCCTACAGACTGTCGGACGGGAAGCGGAAACTCGCGGTGGTGACGGATCTCGGCGAATATGACGAGCGGATCACCGGGGAACTGAAGGATCTGGATATGGTGATGGTGGAGGCCAATCATGATATCCGGATGCTGGAGCTGGGGCCGTATCCGTATCCGTTAAAGACCAGGATCCTCGGCAGCCGCGGGCATCTGTGCAATGAGACGGCCGGGCAGCTGATCTCGAAGATCCTGCATGACGGGATCCGGCATATCGTGCTCGGACATCTGAGCAAGGAGAATAATTATCCGCTGCTGGCGGAGGAGACTGTCAGGCTGGAGATCGACGGCAGCGACAATGTGTACAAGGCTTCTGATTTCCCGCTGGATGTCGCCCCCCGCGACATCTGCGGAAAAGTATATGAGATTTAGAAGGGGTTTACCATGGAAAGAACAATCATCACAGTCACCGGAAAAGATACTGTCGGCATCATCGCCGGCGTCTGCACCTATCTCGCCGACAATCAGGTCAACATCCTGAACATTTCCCAGACGATCGTGGACGGCTTCTTCAATATGATGATGGTCGTGGACGTATCCGGCTCTCCGAAGTCCCACGGCGAGCTTGCCGGCGGTCTTTCGGAGATCGGGGAGAAGATCGGCGTCCGGATCCTCTGTCAGAAGGAAGAGATCTTCACAAAGATGCATCGTATCTGAGGCGCGGAGGAAATCACCATGATAGAGTTTAATGAAATTCTCGAGACCAATAAAATGATCGACGAGGAGAAACTGGATGTCCGCACCATCACCATGGGCATCAGCCTCCTGGAATGCGCCGATACCGATATCAAAAAGTTCAACGACAAGATCTATGACAGGATCACCGGACTGGCCGAGAACCTTGTAAAGACCGGCGAAGAGATCGAGAATGAATACGGAATTCCGATCGTCAACAAGAGGATCTCCGTCACGCCCATCGCGCTTGCCGCAGGTTCGGCGGCAAAGAGTTCGGAGGATTTTGTCAGCATTGCGAAGACGCTTGACCGCGCCGCGCATACGACCGGCGTCAATTTCCTCGGCGGTTATTCCGCACTTGTTTCGAAGGGCATGACAAAAGCAGACCGTATGCTGATCGAATCGATTCCGGAGGCGCTCAGCGCGACCGAGCGTGTCTGCAGTTCCGTGAATGTCGGCTCCACCCGTACCGGCATTGATATGGATGCCGTCAAGCTGATGGGCGAGATGGTCAAAGCCACCGCAGAGGCGACCGCGGAGAACGATTCGCTCGGCTGTGCCAAGCTTGTGGTCTTCTGCAATGCCCCGGATGACAATCCGTTCATGGCCGGCGCTTTTCACGGCGTGACGGAAGGCGATGCGATCATCAATGTCGGCGTCAGCGGCCCCGGTGTTGTGAAGACTGCTCTTTCCGGTATTCACGGGGAGAATTTTGAAGTGCTCTGCGAGACCGTCAAGCGGACGGCGTTCAAGGTCACCCGAGTCGGTCAGCTGGTCGCGCAGGAAGCTTCCAGAAGACTCGGCGTGCCGTTCGGCATCATCGATCTCTCGCTGGCACCTACGCCTGCCATCGGCGATTCCGTTGCCGGAATCCTCGAAGAGATGGGCCTGGAATCCGTGGGTGCGCCGGGAACGACTGCGGCGCTCGCGCTGCTGAACGACCAGGTGAAAAAGGGCGGCGTGATGGCTTCCTCCTATGTGGGCGGACTTTCCGGGGCATTCATTCCCGTCAGTGAAGACCAGGGTATGATCGACGCCGTGGAAAAAGGCGCGCTGACCATCGAGAAGCTGGAAGCCATGACCTGTGTCTGCTCTGTCGGCCTGGATATGATCGCAATTCCCGGTGATGTACCGGCCTCGACCATTTCCGGCATCATTGCCGATGAAGCGGCGATCGGTATGGTGAACAACAAAACGACAGCCGTCAGGATCATTCCCGTGATCGGGAAGGGACTCGGGGAGAAGGTCGAATTCGGCGGGCTCCTCGGATATGCGCCGATCATGCCGGTGAACCGCTATGGCTGCGCAGAGTTTATTAACAGAGGCGGCCGGATCCCGGCGCCGATCCATTCGTTCAAGAACTGAGACGGGATTTTTGATACACCCACCGGCCTCAGCAGACCGCGAAGGACAGGGAGCTGGCCCCTGTCCCCCGCCACATCCTTTATTGACATTTCTTCCTGTATAAGGTAAAATTTAACAGATTGAAAAAGCATCTGCTTTAAGCTATAAGGAGGATCGATCCGTGAAGAGAATCAAGACTTTAGTTACCAGAGACCTTAAGGAAAGCACCAAGAAGGGCGGCTGCGGCGAGTGCCAGACTTCCTGCCAGTCTGCCTGCAAGACTTCCTGCACCGTAGGAAACCAGACCTGCGAGAATAAATAAGGTATCAAATCAGGTAGAGTAACAGCCGCTGCACCACTTTCAGTGGAGCAGCGGTTTTGCCTATATGCGGAACTTTTGGAGGCTTTATGGATAAACGCGTACATTTGTTTAAGAACAACGGTTACAATATTGTGCTTGATATCGCAAGTGGCAGCATCCATGTGGTGGATGATCTCGTCTATGACATGATCGCGGCATTTACGGAGACGGAAAAAGAAGCGCTGATCGCGGAAATGCTGCGGAAATATGCCGGTGACGAGAGCATCACGGAGACGGATGTCAGGGAGGCTTATGAAGATATCGAAGCCCTGAAGGAGGACGGGAAGCTGTTCACCGACGATGCCTATCAGGAACTGGTGATGGATTTCAAGGCCAGAAAGACCGTTGTCAAGGCGCTCTGTCTGCATATCGCGCATGACTGCAATCTGGCGTGCCGTTACTGCTTTGCCGAAGAGGGTGAATACCACGGCAGACGCGCGCTGATGAGCTTTGAAGTCGGCAAGGCCGCGCTGGATTTCCTGGTGGCGAATTCCGGGAGCCGGACCAATCTGGAGGTGGATTTCTTCGGCGGGGAACCGACGCTCAATTTTGACGTGGTCAAAAAGCTGGTCGAGTACGGCCGATCCATCGAGAAGGAAGCAAACAAAAGATTCCGTTTCACACTGACAACGAACGGCGTCCTGTTAAATGATGAGATCATGGAGTTCTGCAATAAGGAGATGGGAAATGTTGTCCTGTCTCTGGACGGACGGAAAGAGATCAATGATATGATGCGTCCTTTCCGCGGCGGCCAGGGAAGCTACGACAGGATCGTTCCGAAATTCCGGAAATTTGCAGATTCCAGGAACCAGGACCGTTACTATGTGAGAGGAACATTTACGCACTATAATACGGATTTTTCCGAGGATGTCCTGCATATGGCGGATCTGGGATTCAAGCAGATCTCGGTGGAGCCGGTCGTGGCACCGCCCACAGAACCGTATGCGCTCACGGAGGAAGATATTCCTGTGATCTGTGAGCAGTATGATAAGCTGGCGAAGGAGATGATAAAGCGGAAGAAAGCCGGATCCGGCTTCAACTTCTTCCATTTCATGATTGATCTGTCCGGCGGCCCCTGTGTTTATAAGCGCCTTTCCGGCTGCGGCTCGGGCACGGAGTATCTGGCCGTGACGCCGTGGGGAGATCTGTATCCCTGTCATCAGTTCGTCGGACAGGAGGAATTCTGCCTCGGCACTGTGTTTGAGGGGATTACAAAGCCGGAGATCCGTGATGAGTTCAAGCTTTGCAATGTCTATGCGAAACCCGCCTGCAAAGACTGCTTTGCCAGATTTTACTGCAGCGGCGGCTGCGCGGCCAATGCATGGAACTTCAGCCATGATATCAACGGTTCTTATGAGATCGGCTGCGAACTGGAACGAAAAAGAGTGGAATGTGCGATCATGATCAAAGCTGCGGAGGCAGAGGATGACTGAAAAAAGCTGTAAGGTAAACAGAATAGCGGCGGCAGTCTTTCTGCTGTTTCTTGCATTCTGCCTTGCAGTGCCGGTGTCCGGAGCATCTGCTTCTTCCGATATCACTGTGCGCAGCACAGGAGCGGCAGGAAAGATGCCCGTCGTTCAGGAAGCAGTCTCTGTGGACGGATGTATTCTCGTTTCCTGGAAAGCCGTGAAAAATGTTTCCGGCTATCAGATATACCGGAGAATAAACGGTAAGAAAAAATACCGGCTTCTGAAAAAGATCACGGATGCAAACCGGACCTGTTACCGGGACAAGTCAGCTGTACCCGGTACCGGATATGATTATGCCGTGTGTTCCTATACCAAATCCGGTGTACGGAAAGTCTTAAGCCCGAAGGGTTCCGCCGGCATCAATATCGTGTGCCTGCCGGAGACGCCTGTGATCAAGAATCTTACGGAAAAGGACGGCCGTATCACGATATCCTGGACAGCTGTGGAAGAGGCTTCCGGATACAGAGTGGAGAAAAAGAAAGCAGGTTCCTCCAAATGGGTGAAGGCGGCTGATGTGAGTGCCAAAAAGCGGAAAATCACGCTCGATCAGGGCAGAAAATCAGCGGAATACGCTGTCCGTGCAATCGTAAAGAAAAATGGTGAAACACTGGTCTCGAAACAGTCGGCTTCCGTATCCGATGCCGGAAAGAAATATACGGGCGAGAATGTCCTTTTTATCGGCGACAGTATTACCTACGGATTCCGGACCAAAACGACACGGGTCGCGATTCCGTTTCCGGAGAGAGTGAAACAGCTGACAGGAATCTCTTACACGAATGCAGGCATCACCGGATGCAATTTTGCAAGGAAGAAGATCAGCGATTCCAAGAGCATCGCAGCGAGAACTGAGAAGGGCAGTGTCAGCTATGCCGGATATACCACGATCGTGCTGGCCTGCGGTACCAACGATTATGCAAATAATGTCAAGCTGGGAGCTGTTTCCGATCAGAACGCATTTACGTTTTGTGGTGCCGTAAACGAGACAATCGCGGAGATCAGGAACCAGAATCCGGATGCGGAAATCGTCCTGGTCACACCGATCTACAGGCTCACGATGAAAAAGACGTGGGGAAAGAAGGGCGGATATAAGGATAGAAACAAAGTCGGCTGCACTCTTTTGGACTACTGCGGGGCAGTAAAAAAGCTGGCGAAACTAAACAATGTGCGATGCTATGACTCTCAGGAGGCGAAGATCTTTACAGCATCGAATGCGAAAATGCTGCTGAGTGACGGTCTGCATCCCACGCAGGCAGGTTATATTGCACTGGGAGATTCCATCGCGGCATACCTTCAGAGAGTCATGAAAAAAGACTGATCACAGTCTTTGATATGCAGG
>DFKM01000191.1 GCA_002373555.1 Lachnospiraceae bacterium UBA3645 | reverse complement strand
TAGCTCCAGCCGTTGCCTTCCCGGGGGAAATCGATCCATTCCGGATGACCGAATTCGTTGCCCATGAAGTTCAGATAGGCGTCGCCGCCGGCTGCGAAGGTCAGCAGACGGATCATTTTGTGGAGGGCGACAGCACGGTCGATCGTGATGTTGTGCGTGATCTTGTCCATGTCGGTGTACATGGCGGCATCCGCAAGACGGAACATAAGCGTTTTGTCGCCGACAAGCGCCTGGTCATGGCTCTCCGCATAAGCAACGGTCTTTTCACCGGGACGGCGCAGGCATAGGCTGCTCCAGATCTGGTCCATGTTCCAGTCGTCATCCGGACGTCCGTCGCGCAGAAGCTGGATCCACATATCCGGCAGTCCCATGGCCAGACGGTAGTCAAAGCCGATGCCGCCTTCCCGGATCGGCAGGCACATGCCGGGCATGCCGGACATATCCTCGGCGATCGTGATCGCGGTGGGCTTGACTTCGCGGATCAGCTCGTTCGCCAGCTGCAGATAAGTGATCGCTTCAGTATCCGTATTCAGTGAGAAATATTTGCTGTCGGAATCAAAGGCCGAACCGATGCCGTGATCATGATAAAGCATGGACGTCACGCCGTCAAAGCGGAAACCGTCGACATGATACTCGTCCAGCCAGTATTTCAGGTTGGAAAGCAGGAAGAAAATGACTTCATCCTTGCCGTAATTGAACAGCTTGGTATCCCAGTTCGGATGATCGCCGGCCTTGCCTTTATGGAAGAACTGGTAATCGGTGCCGTCGAACATGTTGATGCCTTCGGCGGTGTTCTTCGCTGCGTGCGAATGCACCAGATCCAGCAGAACACGGATGCCCATCGCGTGCGCCTTGTTGACAAGATATTTGAAATCATCGGGCGTGCCGAACCAGGAAGAGACTGCAAAGAAGTTCGATACCTGATAACCGAAGGAGCCGTAGAAGGGGTGCTGCAGGATCGCCATCAGCTGGATCGTGTTGTAGCCGGCTTTCTTAACGCGCGGCAGCACATTGTCGGCAAATTCTCTGTAGGTACTGATCCGGGGCTCCTCGCCGGACATGCCGACGTGGGTCTCGTAGATCAGGAGGGGCTCAGAGGGCGTGAAGCCTTCGTCTGTCCAGGCGAACTGTTTTCCGGTGTCGATGACTTCGCATTTCCAGGAGAAATCCTCCGGATCCTGCACCACACGTCTGGCATAAAGCGGAACGTGCCACGTCTCTTCATCGCCGTTCTGTACGACCGTCAGGACACGGCAGCCTTCCCAAAGCGCATCGTCGCCCGGAAGGGTGATGTCAAATGTGCCGTCTTCGTGCTTTGTCAGCTCATGCGAATGCGGATCCCAGTTGTTGAAATCGCCGGTCAGGAAAAGTCTGTCCGCGCCGGGTGCCCATTCTCTGTAGACCCAGCATCCGTAAGCATGATGGATGCCGAAATACATGTAGGCATTGGCGATCGAGGAAAGTCCCTTCGAACTGTCGGGAACCAGTCTGGCTTTCGTCTCTCTGTAGAGGCGGAGACGGAGCTCGATATCATTTCCGAAGCTCTTCAGGGACGGATTGTATTCATAGATCTTCAGCATAAGTACTCCTGTAGTTCAAAATGGTATAGTAATAATATTTCAAAGTAGTCGCCAAAAGTAAGTTTTATGATTCACCCGGATTGTTTCGTTCTTCGAACTCTCACAATCCGTCCTCCATTCACAGTTTGCGGGGCCCCTGCCCCACTACCTGCTCATGAAGGGGCGCCCCAAGTACAATTTTCTTCACTCGTGCAAGCACGGTTTCGCAAATTGTACTTTTGGCTGGTGAATCATATTCCTATCCTGTACATGATACCAGATTATGCATTCCATCACAAGGAAAAAAGTTCGGGCGGTCATACAATTTCCGGAAGATGATTACGGTACGGAGGTCTTTTACTGCAGGACGATAAAGGACTGTCCGTGCAGGGTAAGGCATCCGTTTTCGTAAGTACCTTCGCCGAGCGTGAACAGTGGTTTGCGTTCTCCGAAATCTCTCTGCAGCTGCTTCGGGCAGCTGTCCGGATTGACCGCCAGGATCAGACTGCCGCGGCTGTAAACGAACGGTCTGTCCGGTTCGCTGCAGATCACGGTCAGTTCCGCATCGGCCTGCAGATCCTCCTCGCTGTGACGCAGCGCGAGAATGGCTCTGACAGTATTGAGGAGGGAGGCGGGATCATGTTCCTGTGATTCGACAGTAGGCGCTTCCGGCGTTTCATCCACGGGCAGATACAGATCCTCGGGACGGCCATCGGAGAATCCCCGGTTCTTTCCGGCGTTCCACTGCATCGGCGTCCTGGAACCGGTCCGGAAATAGCCGCCTTCCTTGGTCGGGAGTTCCTGATACTTCATGCCGATCTCGTCGCCGTAATACAGGAACGGTACGCCGGGCATGGTGAAGAGGAAGGCATAGGCAAGCTTCAGTTCCTCCGTTGTAAGCGTATAAGCGGGCCGTCTGGTATCGTGGTTGCAGGAGATCAGGGAAATGTAGCCGAACCCCTTTGTATCCTGATACCAGCGAAGATAGGTGTCGAGGAAGCGGTTGATATTTCCGCCGGCATCCTTCTTAAAGAAACTGTGGTCTTCCCCGTCCTGGTTTTCGTAATCACGCAGCAGGGTGGAGTAGCCGTTGCCTCGGTTGTTGAGGAAGAAGTCCATATCAAATCCGGCCCGCAGCGCCTGCGGCGGGTTGCTCCATTCGGAGATCATTGCGGCATCCGGAAATTCGAGCTCCAGCATCCGGCGGATATCGGCCCAGACGGCGCTTGTACCGGTCTTCTGTTCGTCATCATTTTTGACAAGCGAAGCCGCCATGTCGACACGGAATCCGTCGCAGCCGTGGCTGAGCCAGAAACGCATGATGTCCTTGAGCGCTTCTCTGGTCGCGATGGCTGCCGGATGCTCCATCGGCTTCTGCCAGGGACGGGTCACCTTGTAGAAACCGTAATTCAGGGCAGGCTGACACTTGAAGAAGTTGAGTACGTAGGCAGCAGAACGATCGCTTTCGCCGGCCACATAATTCAGACCGTCGGCTGGTTCGAAGCAGAAATTGGTCCAGATATAGCGGTCGGTGAATTCATTATTCTTATCCCGCTGGCTCTGCCGGAACCATTCATGCTCTTCGGACGTGTGTCCGGCGACCAGATCGAGTACGATATGCATTCCTTTTTCATGGGCGGCAGCAAACAGCCGGTACAGATCCTCGTTCGTGCCGTATCGTTCCGCGACTTTTTTGAAATCCCGGACGTCATAGCCGGCATCCTTAAAAGGAGAATCAAAGCAGGGATTGATCCAGATGGCATTGCATCCGAGTCCCCGGATGTAATCCAGCTTTTCCGTGATTCCGTTGATATCGCCGATCCCGTCTCCGTTGGTATCGTTAAAAGACTGCGGATAGATTTCATAAAAAACTGCGTTGTGAAGCCACTTTGCGGACATGTTTTTCCTCCTGAAATGTTTCATGATATTCATAAAATACCGCATCCGGAGGGGGAATGCAAGCATCCGGATCCGGATCACCGGATCCGTTTCGGCGCTGCTGCGGATGACGCAGGAGCAAGAAGAGATGCTGCCCCTGGACAAAGATGATCTGCGTATATCAGTCATTTGACGTCTGTATAACAAATCCTGAATTTGGTAAGATATTATATTGATTCTGAATGAAAAGCTTGCTATCATTACGATACTTTATTCATACAGGAGAAATATATATGCAGAACAAGACAGAACTGACATACATCCTGGATTTCGCTTCTGAAGTCGGCGAGCGCGTCCTGGTCTGCGGCGGAGAGATCTGGCGTGTTGACGAGATCATGAAACAGGTCTTTAAGACCTATGAGGTAAAAGATGCCAATATGTTCATCCTTCCGCATACGATCATAATTTCCGCGCGGACGGCGGACGGGGAGACCGTCATGTGCCATCGTACGCCCGGCGAGATCCATCCGAACATGGAGCAGCTGACAAAGCTGAATCAGATGGTGCGCGGCGTGCGGAAAAACAAGCCGGCCCCGGAGGAGCTTCCCGGACTTCTCAGCCTGGTCCCGAACAAGCCGGCCTATCCCAGACATATGATCATTCTCGGCATGACCATCGCGCTGCTGTCGCTGAATTACTTTATCGGCGGCGGACTGATCGGCGGCGTGCTGGTAGCCTGCGGCATCATTATTGCCATGAGCGTGCAGATGTATATGGACGAGATCTTCCCGATGAACCGCTTCTTTCTGTGCGGGCTGGGTTCCTTCCTTGCGGGATCGCTGATCATGGCGGCGTTCCGGCTGGGGTTCCATGAGAATCCCTATCTGCTGATGGTCATCACCTGTATCGGTCTGATCCCCGGTGTCCCGCTTATCAATGCCTGCCGTGAACTGCTGAACGGAAAAGTGCTTTCGGGCGGCCTGCTGTTCATGACGGCGTTCCTGGAGACATTCGCTGTAGCCTGCGGTTTCTATCTTTCCATGTTGCTGTTCGGAGGTGTTCTGTGATGGTCGATATCCTTCTTGCATTATTGTTTTCCTTTACCTGCGCCTGCGGGTTCGGCATCTGCTTCGGGATCCGCCCGCAGGAACTGTATCTGGCAGGGCTCGGCGGTATCGTTACCAGGATCGTTCTTCTGATCTGCGAACCGGCCTTCCCGAACCGTTTCGTGTATACACTGATCGCCGCTGTTGTCGCAACGGTATTTGCGGAGATCATCGGACGGCAGAGAAATGCATCGATCGCAAAATATCTGTACCCGGCACTTGTGCTGCTGATCCCCGGAGATGTTCTCTATGAACTGATCATGGCGATCATTCAGACGGATCTTGCCATGATCAACGAAAAGCTGGTGCTGCTGGCGGAAGGTCTGGCCGGCATCGCGCTCGGCTGTATGATCGTACCGATGGTGGTCCGAAATCTGGTGAAGGAGCCGTTCTGAGGAAGAGATGCTTTTCCGGTGCCGCGGCAGTTCAACGAACAGGCATTTTAATAAGATGGCTTTAAGGCACTGCGGCTGCTGCCGGAACAACTTGTTCATATAATGATGCCTTTGTAAAAACAACACCCATTTTTGGCAGTTCTTTGTTGCACAATATTATGATTATCTGGCGTGAGGACATAAAATGTCATCGCGAAAGAAGCAATCATAAATATTGGCAATAAAGTTCTGCCAATCATGGGTGTAATTTTTTAAAAACAGCCAGATTTTTGAACATGTCCGTAAGAACGGAAGAAATATATCGATCAAGGAAACGATCGTTTACAGACCGGCGGAGCTCATTTCAAACGTACCAATAGACACCGGCCGCAAAAAGTAGCGTTCAACCCCAATTCTTCCATGACAGATTCCCTATTATATGATAAGATTACATGAAGACACACCGGTGCAGATGAACCGAGAACATTCGTCTGCACCGGTTTATTACTGAGTGATGAAAGGAATTACATTATGCAGTCGAATGATAAAGGAATCATGGATCTCAGACATTTTATCCTCCGCGAAGTGAACCGTCTCGCCTGGGAGGATGAGATCACGCCGGACAACTGCGAGAAGATCGTGGCGGCAGTCAGCCCCGGTCCGAAGCCGCAGTACCGCTGCTGCGTCTATAAGGAAAGGGAGATCGTCCGCGGGCGCATCCGCATGGCAATGGGCCTGAGCCCGGATGCGGCAAACCCGACGAAGAACGTTGTTGCGGTGATCCCGGCTGCCTGTGATGACTGTTCGATCCAGGAATATATGGTCACGGACAGCTGCCGGTTCTGCCTGGGCAGACCCTGTCTTTCCGCCTGTAAATTCGATGCGATCGCGCCCGGCGAACGCAGAATGCGCATCGATCCGAACAAATGCAAGTCCTGCGGCCAGTGTGCGAAAGCCTGTGCGTTTGAAGCGATCATCCATACGGAGCGTCCCTGCAAGAAAGCATGTCCGGTGGGCGCGATCACGTATGATGAATACGGTTTCTGCAAGATCGATGAAGTGAAATGTGTGCACTGCGGACACTGCGTCCACAGCTGCCCCTTCGGTGCGATCGCTTCCAAAACATTTTCCGTAGAGATTATCAAAGCCATCCGGGCCGGCAAACGTGTGGTCGCGATGTGCGCCCCCGCAACGGAAGGGCAGTTCGGCAAGGGGATCGGCATGGCTTCCGTGAAGGCGGCTTTGAAGAAAGTCGGCTTTGCGGATATGGTCGAGGTCGGTCTCGGCGGCGATATGACCGCTGCCTATGAAGCCAGGGAGTGGATCGAAGCCAAGAAGGAAGGACGCAAGATGACGACTTCCTGCTGCCCGGCGTTTATTTCCATGCTGC
>DFKM01000065.1 GCA_002373555.1 Lachnospiraceae bacterium UBA3645 | reverse complement strand
CCTTACCGTTTGGCGATAGCCCAATGCGAAACGCAAGGATTATTATACTCCGTTCCGAATTTTTTGCAAGTGTTTTTTTGCGGAAATCCGAAAAAATTTCGATTTATTTTTCCGGCAGTCCGCAAACCGCGCTTCAGGCGAGGATTTCACCGAGCGCTGCATACAGTTCTTCCATCTCTTCGTCCGTTCCCACGGTGATCCGCAGGTAGTTATCGATGCGGGGCTTACTGAAATACCGGACAAAGATGCCCCTCTCCTTCAATTTCCCGAAGATCTCCTTCGCCGGTACGGTCTGATGACGCACGAAAAGGAAGTTGGCTGCCGGTTCCGGACCGTCAAAGCCGAGTTCCTTCAGGCGCAGCACCGCCTGTTCTCGGGTCCGGATCACCGCATTTCTGGTCCGGTCGAAATACTCCTGATCCTGCACTGCAGCGATGCCGGCCGCCAGCGCCGTCCGGTTCATCGTATAGGAGTTATAGGAATTCCGGACGCTCATCATATAGCCGATCAGCTCCGGGCTGCCCACGGCAAAGCCGACGCGCATGCCGGCGAGCGATCTGGACTTGGAGAACGTCTGCGTAACAAGCAGGTTGTCATATTTCTCTACGAGCGGAATCGCCGATTCTCCGCCGAAATCAATATAGGCCTCATCGACAATGACGATGCTGTCCCGGTTCTGACAGAGGATCTTTTCAATGAAGGACACCGGTTCCAGGATCGATGTCGGCGCATTCGGGTTCGGGAATACGATGCCGCCGTTTTCACACGCATAATCGCCGGCGCAGATCCTGAAATCATCCGAGAGCGGAATCTTCCTGAACGGGATCCCCAGCATATTGGCCCAGACTTCATAGAAAGCATAGCTGATATCGGGAAACAGGATCGGCTGATCACTGTTGAAAAATGTCATGAACGCCATGGCCAGGACGTCGTCTGTCCCGACGCCGACAAAGACCTGCTCCTCTTTTACGCCGAAATGCGCCGCCAGAGCCTGTCTGAGCCCGCTGCAGTCCGGATCCGGGTACAGTTTCAGTGAATCAGGTGAAATGTCTTCTATGGCCCTCTGCACAGCCGGAGACGGCGGATACGGGTTCTCATTCGTATTCAGCTTGATCACACGGCCGCCCTGCGGCTGTTCTCCCGGCACATACGGCTCTACTTTTCTGATGTATTCCCTGAAATTCATAGGATCCCCCCGGACACAAATATTTCACATTTTTTTATATTTCTATTGACAAACTGTTATCGATTTCTTATTATGAATGTGCTGCGGATACGTTCTGCAGGACTTTCATAAGAATATTATCTTCTTCCCGTAAGGAGTGGAAGGGCAGGAAAAGGGAAATGGTCTCGGCCATTTCCCTTCTTAGTTTATCCGTTTACTCAGTCTCTGCAGTCTCCTGTGCCGCTTCTTCCGCGCTTTCGGCATCTTCTTCTGTGAGATCATCTACAACATCCGGCTCGCCGTCAGCTTCTTCCTCGTCGGCTTCCTCATCCTCCGTATCCGATGTTTCATCCTCTGCATCGTCTTCTGCAGACGCTTCGTCCTCCTCGAGTTCTCCGTCAAGCTCCTCTTCTTCCATCCCTTCTTCGGTGTCAGAGCCGTACTTTGCTTCGTACTCCTCCTGGGAAAGCTCGTTCAGCTGATTGTTCTCAAGGAGCCAGTTCAGCACCTTTTCTCTGGCCGCCTCGTTCCGCAGATCCTTCTCTCCGTAGGCATCCTCCAGTTCTTCGGCGGACTCAAAGCCATATCCGCTGTAGTTATCTTCCAGATATTTCTGATATTCCTCATCGGAGAGTTCAATGTTCTCTTTTCTGGCAAGCGCCTTTAATACCATCTGGGAATTGACCTCATCCTTGATGGCTGTCTCCAGATCCTCATCCGTGATCAGTTCTTCTCTCTCCGTGCCGAACATGGAAGCATAGTAATCATACATTTCTTCCGTGGAACGGGCAACGCTTTCATAGAGGTCCTCCGGATACCCGCTGCACTCCGCCGCAGCGGTCACCTGTGCGAGCAGATTTTCGCCGGCTTCCAGACGGGAGGACATGCTCATATCGGCTGCAAGCGTTTCCTTCACACTCTCCTTATAGGCATCCACGGTATCATAACCCAGTTTTTCCTTTGCGAAATCATCGGTCAGCTCGGGCGTTACAAACGTATAGACTCTGTTGATGGCGATGTCGAATTCGCCTGTCTTTCCGACATAATCTTCGCCGTAGGAATCGTCCAGTTCCACCGATACCTGCACCTTCTCACCGGCCTTGTGACCGATGATGGCATTCTCGATCTCTTCTCCGGCATCCCCCCAGCCGAGCACGATCTCATAATCGTCGACAGCCAGATCCTCATCTTCCTCTCCGTCGATCTTTACGGTATAGGAAATGACCGCGTAGTCTTCTTCCTCCGCAGCATCCTCCTTATCCTTTTCTTCCGAATACTCTTCCAGATCCGTCTCGACCTGCAGCTCGATATCCTCGTCACTGACCTCTGTCTTCATGATATCCGCCGTAAGGCCGGTATAGGCGCCAAGCGTCACATACTGATCGGGATCATAATCCGCGACCACGATCTCTTCTTCCTCCGGCAGATCTTCTTCCTCGAGTTCTTCTTCGGCCTCTGTCTCCGTTTCGGTCTCCGAATCCATCGCAGTATCAGCATCTTTCTTTCCGCTGCAGGCAGCCAACGAGAGCGCGAGCATCAGGATCAGAAAGAGAGCAGAAATCTTTTTTATCATAACAGTTGTTCCTCCAAGCATGATCGGCCTGTACGGCCGCCTCACACAGTATACATCACATTTCGCGAAAAATGTAAGAAATCTTTGTGAACATTGCATTTTGTGCTATGATAAGGATAAGAAAAACGGACGGAGGACAGGATCATGCTGATCGACAGAGTTTTAAAGCACTATCCGGCCGCGGCTGTTCTCGCCGCCGTCGATGCGAATCTCAAGGGCCGGGCAGAATCGCGCCTTGGCGGAACCGCCGCCAAGGACCTCGGCAGCACCGGCATCCGGCTGAAGCGCGTGCACAATCCCGGCCTCCTGATGGGCCGCGGAAAGGAGGATCCGCCGGCCGTCATGGCGCTCACGGGAGGTCTGCTCACCGTATTCCTGCTGGGAAACAAAAAAGCCCTGAACGGCAGCAAGGGCACCGTCCGGAGCTTATCCGCGAATCTGATCGCCGCCGGTGCGGCCAGCAATCTCAAAGACCGGATCAAATACGGCTATGTGGTGGACTATTTCAGTCTGCCGGTAAAGAAGATCCGGAACGTCTATTTTAATCTCGGCGATCTGATGATCCTCTCAGGCAGTCTCCTTTATATCTTCTCCGGGTTTACTGAAAAAGGCAGGAAATAATTCCTGCCTTTTTCTTATTTGGCGCTCACACCGTTCTTATCGTATCCGCCGAGGACGGTCTTTCCGCCGACTTTCCTGTAGGCCCTGACGGTATACGTGAAGGATGTCCCCGCCTCCGCGGCTGTATCCGTATACGACAGCGTTTTTCCGGAAGAGACTTTTGCGATCTTTTTCCAGTTCGTATCCGGCGTCTTTCTGTATACGATGTAGCCTTTTGCGCCGGCCGCCTGCTCCCAGGAGACTGTGACCCCGCCTTCCGCCGCCTGCGCGCCCGCAAGGACAGGCGTCAGGGGGACGCGTTTTGCCTTGATCCCCTTCTTATACAGGCTTCCGTAGATCTTCTTTCCGTCGATCACGAAGAAGGCCCGCACGGCATAGCGGTACGTGGTTCCGTACTTCACTTTCTTATCCAGATAAGATCCTGTTTTTCCGGACTTGACCGTGGCGATCTTCTTATAAGCGCCGCTGCCTGTGCGTCTGTAAATGTCATAGCCGGAAACATCCGCCGGCTCCCATGTCAGCTCCAGCCCTTTCTTTTTGCCCGTCACGGCTTCCGGAACGATTTTGGCGGGCACCATCTTCTGGCTGATGCCCTTCGTATCGTACTTGCCGTCGGTCTTAGCGGTTCCGGATTTAAAGAAGGCTTTCACGGTATATGTATATTTTTTCTTTCCCTTCACATTGTCATCGGTAAAGGTCACATTCTTCGATCCCGATACCGTTCCGATCGTCTTCCATTTGCCGCCGTCTTTCCTGTAGACCGTATAACCGCTTCCGGCCGTCTTCTTCCATTTGATTTTGATGCCCTTTGCCGTCGCCTCTGCCGATACCAGCTTTACCTTGGCCGGTCTGGCATAGGCGGATACGCCGGAAGCATCATACTCGCCGAGGATCCTGGAATCGCCGGATTCATAGTAAGCCCTGACGGTATAGGTGTATTTTTTCTTTTCATTCTTTGCGGTCTTGTCCTTGTAGGATCTCTTCGAAGCTGCCACCGTGGCGAGCGTCTCCCAGGAGCCGCTGCCGCTCTTCCTGAGGATCCTGTAGCCCTCCGCGCCAGACAGGGCATCCCATTTCACAGTAATGGTTCTGTAGGCGCTCGCAGCGGCACTCTTCAGCTGTACGGCCTGCAGCGCAACGTACACATTGCAGGATGCGACCACATGGCCGACTCTCACGGAGATCACCGCTGTACCGGGCGACTTCGCGCTGATCTTTCCGCCGTCCACCGTGGCGACCGCTTCATTATCGGATTTCCATACGACCGAATAATCACCGCTCCGGGATGTGTTGACCGAAGCGGACAGCGTCTCTGAGCTGCCGCAGTTAAGCACCATCGATTTTTTTCCGAGGCTGATGCCGGTCACGGGTTTCGTCTGGGTACGGTCACAGAATGCCTTGATGCGGATGGTGCGTTTTCTCTTCTCCCCTGCCGTCCGGTCCGGCTCCGAGATCAGCTTTACGTCACTGCTCACGCCGAGATCGTACCATTTGCCGCCCTGCTTCAGGAAGCTTTCACCGGCATTCGTCTCATTGGTGAAGGAGATCCAGCCGCCGTTCGTATAACTCTCGTCTGAGAAGATCTCCACGGCGCCGCCGGTCCCGGAAGACAAGGTGAACACGACAGAGAACGTATCCCCGCGTTCAAAGATCAGATCATCCTGACGGATCGGGATCGTGGTATAGCCTGTATAGGGGATCGTGCCGGTCTGCGGTGCGGTCAGCATCGGCGTTCCGCTTTCCGGATTCCCCTCTTCCGGATCCTTATAGATCTGCAGACTGTATTTCACATTGTTGGAATAATTCGCGATCGAGACCGCCGACAGCTTCTCGTAGTCCGAAGAAGAGACTTTAAAAACATTGGCGGCCGCCTGTCCCGCATCGACCTTCGTATACTGATAGCCGCAGGAACCGTCGTACTGGTAATTGTAATCATAGTTGTCAGCGGGTTCGAACTCGTAGACATAACCGAAAGAGCCTTTTTTGATGGACGGCTCTTCATAGGATATCCAGAAATAGCCTTTATTCCCCCAGTCAGGCCCGTAACTGTTCCGGACCAGCCAGGCGCCGTTGTTCTTCCGGGGCTTGGTAAAATTATCCTTCGAGTAATTATCATCCCATCCGATAATGTTTACGGCATGATTGGTCTGTGTATTATAGTAGGCGCTGCAGTAGGCTGCAGTACTGAAATTAAAATATCCCTCCTGATAATAAATGCTGACGCCCACATTGCCGTATTTACTGATCATCTCCTTGACCAGATCCCTGTCTGCCATATCCACCCAGATGGTATTCTGCATATGGGCCACATCCATATTCCGGGACATGGAGATCGGAAGGGACAGGCTGGGCGACGCAAAATCATACGGCGCGGTATTGCTTTCTTCCGTAACGCCGGTCCAGTTCGCCAGTGCAAAGGTAGTAAAAATACCGCTTCCCCCTCGCTCAAGATAGTTCGTACCGAGCGCCTCTGTCCGGTCTCCGGCAAGTCCGCCGGTCTGATCCGGCTGGCTGTGATAGAAAAAGTAGATCAGCTGCAGTTCCGAAAGATCCAGCGAGGAAACGGATGCCTTGCTCCCGGAAACAGACAGTCCCTGTCTCAAGATCGAAGTCTCCGCAGAAGAAACGGCGGAGAAAGCCCAGCAGGTCTGATCCCCCTTCTGGCTGCGGACAGGGGTGATGATATTCTTCTTTCGGGCATCATAGGAAGACGGCAGACTGACCGCTCCCGACGGCGGAACGGAAGCTGTGTCCGGCACGATCTCCGGCGCCGGATCTGCGGACAGCTTCGGCTCGCTTGCTTTCTGCTTTGCGATCTCGGCCGGCGTCAGCTCCCTGCCTTTGATATAATCCTTTTTCGCAGTCGAATAGGCCGCCTGAATATCCGCGGGGACAGACAGCAGCGACAACAGAAGGATCAGGAAAAACGGAATACATTTCCGTAGTGATTTCATAAAAATACCTCGTTTGACAAATGCACATACTGTGACATTTATATATTATGTCACAAGCGGCCGTTTGTCAAACGAGGCAGCCCATGGAGACAGGCACCAATGGTAGGTAGTTT
>DFKM01000041.1:13289-13857 GCA_002373555.1 Lachnospiraceae bacterium UBA3645 | reverse complement strand
CACGGCAGGCACATCCGCAAGCCTCGTCTGAAATTCGTCAAAATTCCGGAATACCTTGATCCGCATCGGGATCCCGCGGGACTTCAGCGTGTCATTGACCGTGATCTCCACGCGGTCGCGGCTCTCCTTCTCACTTCCCTGGTAACCGACGATCCCATTCTTGTAGATCACGGCAAAATCCAGTCCGGCACGGCGGCCTTTTTCGTCCACGACGATCATATCCGACATGAGCATGCCGGCGTCATCATATGCTTTGACAGCCGCATACAGTTCTTCGGACGGCGTATGATACTTCATCATGGCCGCATAGGAAGCCAGAAAATTCGCCATGGGCAGAACGCAGAGCATGGAAGGAATCATAAAGAGATTAAATCTCGTCCTCCAGATCACGAAACCGATCGTTGCGAGCAGCGCGACGGCGGCCGCGCAGGCCAGCGTCATCTTAAAGAGAAAGCTCTGTCTGTGTTTGATGTATCCGTATGTTCCGCGTTCCATAAATTCCTCCGGGTAGTAAATGGATAAGCCTGACAGCCCCGACAGAAAAACCTGCCGGGAACTGTTCACCCCG
>DFKM01000041.1:0-13232 GCA_002373555.1 Lachnospiraceae bacterium UBA3645 | reverse complement strand
CCCCGTGCCCTGTTTCCGGCAGGTTTTTCTGTCGGGGCGTCCCTTATTCTTTCCGCCTGATCTTTATCCGAGATACTTTAATATCGCTGTCTGAGCCGGCGTATCCTTTGTCAGTTCAAATTCATTCGTGTCATATTTTACGATGTTGCCCTGCACCAGATCCAGATAGGCATCCAGCGTTCCGATCACCGGATAGCCCAGCTCGCCGTTCCTGTAATGCATCGGCACCACGACCTTCGGATCCAGCTTCTGCATCAGCGCGTAGATCCCGTCCGGCTCCATCGTAAAATAGCCGCCGACCGGCACCAGCGCAAGATCCAGCTTTCCGATCTTTTCGATCTGCGCATCCGTGAGCGGGCAGCCGATATCGCCGAAATGGGCGAAACGGAATTCCCCGTCATCCAGAATATAGATCGTATTCATGCCGCGCTTGCTGCCGCCGGCATCATCATGAGGACACTCGACCGTCGTGATGACGAAGGGATCTTCCGCACCGGATTTTTCGATCTTCACGCCGTCCCGGAATGCATGATCCCTGTGCTCATGACTGCAGAGCACCGCATCGGCAGTAACACGCACTTTTCCGTATCCGGGCACCGCATCATCGCCGAACGGATCGAATGCGACCTTAAAACCTTTGTCCTCAACCACAAAGCAGGAATGTCCCTTCCAGGTAAACTTCATCTCCGTATCCTCCTTCTCCTGATCCTTCAGTCTTTCTTCGCTTCCCCGGGCTGCGGTCACATGATCCGCCAGCCGGGATGCAGTTCGTTCTTCAGAAGCCCCCGGTTCTTTTTGGCAAAGCCGAGCGGCCATTTTTCATATAAAATCAGTATTCTGGCGCCTTCCGGCACCTGTTCGGTGCCTGTGCTGTCCACGGACTCGCCTTTTAAGTACCGCTTCAGTCTGTCGTCATCTACCGTGAGCGAGAGCGTAAAGGCCGAATCTTCCGCACGCATCGCCATGGCCAGCGCCTGCGACGGTACGAAACGTTTCCCCTTATTCTCTCCGAGCAGAAGACCGGTCCGCAGATACCGCAGTCCCGGGATCACCTTCTCGTTTCCCGGGAGGAGATAACAGAATCCGTCTTTCGAGAAGATCTTTCCGGCGCCGCGTGTACGGACGGAAAGTCCTTCCAGTCCGGGCAGGGAAACAGCCTGTTCTTCCCGGATGTCCCGTTCTGCCGGTTCTCCCTTTCTTCGCATCAATGCCAGGAAATGGCCTTCTCCGCGGACTCTGTGGGGCCAGAATTTCAATGTGCCGGGGAGCTTTCCGGACACTGCTCCGCCAACAGGTGCCAGCGGCACAAGTTCGAAGTCCTCCTGTTCCTGCAGGAAATCTTCGATCGTACCTTCGTCTTCCTCCTCCGAAAAAGTGCAGGTGGAATACAGAAGATAGCCGCCCTCCGCTGTCATCCGTCCGGCCGATCCGAGGATCTCCCGCTGCATGGCAGCGTAGTATTTCGGCCCTCTTTCCAGCCAGTCCTTCAGGATGCCCGGATCCTTCCGAACCATGCCTTCGCCTGAGCAGGGGGCATCGACCAGCACGGAATCAAAAGATTCCCGAAAATGCCGTTCCAGGTGCGCCGGCGTCTCGGCCGTCACAAAAAGATCCTTCACGCCGGCCCGCTCCAGATTCTTTAAGAGCGCTCTTCCTCTGGACGGACTGATATCATTCGAGTACAGCACGCCGTCTTTCATCTTTCCGGCCAGCTGTGTGGATTTCCCGCCCGGCGCCGCGCACAGATCCAGGACTCTCGCGCCCGGCCGCACCGGCAGAAAGGCCGCCGGCGACATCGCCGAAGGCTCCTGGATATAATATAATCCCGCAAAATAAGCCGGCTGTTCCGACGGAGCCGCGCCTTCCTTTACGTAAAAGCCCTCCTCGCACCAGCTTACAGGATCGCCTGCAACTCCGGCGAATATCTCCGTATCCGACTTCCGGCATTTGACAAGATTAAGCCGGATGCCGGCACAGGGCGCGGCATCCAGGCTCTCTTCATAGTCTTTATATTCGTCTGCCAGCAGTTCTTTCAGATGCTCTCTGAAAGCCTGCGGCAATGCATTTGCATCCATCAGACGCTTACATCTGCTCCATCATCTGGATCAGGAAGTTCCAGACCAGTTCGACGGAGGATAGGGACAGCCGCTCATCGGATGTATGGATATCGAACATCTGCGGTCCGACAGAGATGATGTCCATATCCGGATAGGCCGCTGCGAACAGGCCGCATTCCAGGCCGCCGTGCGTGGCTGTGATCTCCATCGTCTCGTCCGTCTCCCACTTCCATACCATCCCGGCGAGCGTCTGCAGAGGCGTGTCGAGCTTAATGGGCCATCCGGGATAATCCGCAGAGAACTCGGCGGTTCCGCCGTAATCCTTTGTGATATTCGCGACCTCGGTCTTCAGTCTTTCCTTCTCCGCATCCACACTGCTCCGGAGCAGATAGACCAGCTTTCCTTCCGTTTCGGTAAGCCATCCCTTGCCGAGATTCAGGGAAGTCTGCGGAAGATCGGGCATTTCTTCGCTCATCTTCATAAGGCCGTTCGGCATATCTCTGATCAGTCTTGCAAAGGCACGGGTAGATTCGAATGTCAGAGCATTCGCACTGCCGTCGCAGGAAGTGATCTCGATCTTCATATCGGGCTCTTTCTTTCTCCATCTGGCGCGCAGGATATCTGCAGCCGCTTCTGCAGCTGCCTGAACGTCCGCCGCATTCTCTTCCGGGACAGCCAGTACGCAGTGCGAATTCTTCGGGATCGCATTTTCCGCGGTACCGCCGCTGTACTCCGCCATACCGAATCCGGTATGGCCGCTGTAGACCATTTCTCTGATGATCCTGGCCGGCATTCTGAGCGCATTCGCGCCGCCGAGATGGATCTTCTCTCCGGAGTGGCCACCCTTCATCCCGGTGATCTCGATCTGAATGAGCTTTCCGCTGATCTCTTTCCGTTCAATCGGGAGGGTCAGCTCTGCAGTCGCACCGCCGGCGCAGCCGATCACGACCGAGCCTTCATCACAGTGATCCAGGTTGATCATCCTGGGTGCTTTCAGCGTGCTCATATCAAGCGCCTTCGCGCCGAGCATGCCGACTTCTTCATTCGCTGTAAATACGATGATCAGCGGCGGATGCGGGATATCATCAGTCTCGATGAGTGCGAGGCAGAGCGCAACGCCGATGCCGTCGTCCGCGCCAAGCGTCGTTCCTTCGGCAGAGATCCAGTCATCCTCTTCGACCAGCCGCAGGCTGTCCTTCGAAAAATCAAACGTCACACCTGCGGCCACTGCGGGCACCATATCCAGATGCGCCTGCAGGATCACGGGCGGCTCAAATCTTCTGCTGGATGTGCCGGGCACTCTGATCACAACATTGCAGGCTTCATCCTTTGTGACTTCAAGACCTCTCTTCTTTGCGAAATCCACACAGTAATCACTGATCGCTTCCATCTGGAAGGACGGATGGGGAATGGTGCAGATCTCACGGAAATACTTCATGACATTGTGTGCTGAACGCATATATCGATTCCTCCTTATCTAAAACAGGGAGCCGCCGCAGCCGGAGCTCCCTCAAAATGATCTGATCAGTTCTTTCTCATTCGCCGAGAGGAAGATCAATGGCGAAATCATCATCATCGGAAGCGCTGCTGATCGCGATATCGGGAAGCGGCTCTTCCTCCTCCTCCGCCGCTTCTCCCGCAGCCATGCCGAGCTCTCTGCGGTTCGCAGTGATGACATCATAGCTGGAGCGCATCTGGTTCAGATACGCATCAAAGCGGGCCTTGGAATCATCCATCGAATGCGAAATGATCGTCTGCAGATTCTTCAGCGCGCTGTCGGTATAGTTCATGGCACCTTCTCTGACCGCATTGGCTTCGGTCACGGCACCGTCGATGATCGCCTGCGCCTGCGACTGGGCCTCTTCCACGATATCGCGGGCCTGTCTGTTCGCAAGCTGTACGACTTCCGACTGATCCACGAGCGCCTGGGACTCACGCTGTGCGTCCGCGATCATCACGTCTGCCTTCTGCTGGGCATCCGCCATGATGGCATCCTTGCTTGCGATGATCTTCTGATATTTCTTTATTTCCTCGGGCGTGCTCATCCGAAGCTCCACCAGCATCTCGTCGATCACATCCTTCTCCACGATGATCTTCTTGCTGCCGGAAAATGCCTGCGGTTTGCATCCGTCAAGATATTCTTCGATTTCACTGATGATCTGTTCGATCTTGCTCATTTTTCTTATCCTCCTGGCTCCCTTTATTGTCTGCGGATATGGGATTGCATCGGCTCATCACCTCAGGGACCAGGCTGTCGGGGATAAATCTCTTGATATTCCCGCCGTAGGAAGCGACTTCCTTCACCACGCTCGAACTAAGATACGCGTAGCGGAGATCCGTCGTAAGGAAAATGGTGTCTATGCCCGGACACATGGTCCTGTTCATCTGAGCCATCTGCAGTTCGTATTCAAAATCTGTCACGGCGCGCAGTCCGCGCACGATGAATTCGGCATGCTCACGCTTGGCAAAATCCACCAGAAGCCCGCCGAATGAGCAGACCCTCACATTGTCAATATGAGAAGTCACACTCTGTATCATCTTAACACGTTCTTCCGCCAAAAACAACGGCTTTTTTGCCGCATTTACGAGAACGCCGACGATCAGAATATCAAAGAGTCTCGAGGATCTTTCGATGATATCCAGATGTCCCAGCGTGATCGGATCAAAGCTCCCGGGATAGATGCCGATCCGGATTTTTTTATCTTCCATTGGTACTCCTTCTGATAAAAACATGCATATTCGTCTTGTATTCCTTCCGCCGGTACTCCGCAAGGCCGATGCCGGCCAGGAAGGACAGATCCAGATCATCCGCAGCCTCCGCCACGATGATCGTATCCTCATCGATCAGCGATGACGAAGCCAGGAAGGATAAGGTTCCCTCATATCGGCCCGCCGCATACGGCGGATCCATAAAGATGATATCGAAGCATTTTCCTTCCCTGTCCAGGCCGGGCAGAACGGCAAGCACGTCTCCCGGCATCACACGGGCGTCCGCGTCCAGCTTCGTGTGCGCAAGATTTTCCCGGATGACCTTTACGGCGCGCATATCCTTTTCAACGAACACGCACGCTGCGGCGCCGCGGCTGAGCGCCTCGATGCCGATCGCACCGCTCCCCGCGAACAAGTCCAGAAAACGGGCGCCGGGAATATACGGCGCCAGTATATTGAATAATGTTTCCTTATATTTGTCCGTCGTCGGACGTGTTGTATACCCCGGAACGCTCTTTAAGAGAAGCCTTCCGGCCTTTCCCGCAATCACTCTCATCGGTCGTATTCTCCGGTCAGTTGAATCCGTAGATCTTCTGCGCCAGTCCGTAGACCCTCTCGCACATGGTCCTGCCGGCCTCGCCCGGGAGATGCGCGGCGATGCCGAGCGGCGTCAGCCGGAGCTTTCTGTACATGGCCGGGCGCGTATCCTTCAGATACTGCCACAGATCTTCCTTCATCTGCAGTTTCTCCGGATCGTGCGAACGGATCGCCATGATCGAGGAAATGATCGTCATGATCAGCAGATAGCTGTACATGTAGCGGGCGACCTTTTTATCGGGAAGCGCCTCCAGATCGC
Source organism: Lachnospiraceae bacterium UBA3645 (assembly GCA_002373555.1). Lineage (GTDB taxonomy): Bacteria > Bacillota > Clostridia > Lachnospirales > Lachnospiraceae > UBA3305. The sequence continues at coordinate 7,610 of DFKM01000041.1, read as the reverse complement.
AGTCGTCGATCATCAGTCGGTTTACCCGGATCTGCTGGTCGAGCCGGTTGATCATGATCTTCTCGTTGACGGACTGGTCCTCTCTCCCGATATAGTATTTGTAGAAATTCTCATTCAGATAGTACAGCTTCTTCACATACGGCAGGGGATGATAGACAAAATAATTATCCACATAGAAGGTATGCTTCGGCAGTTTCATTTCGCATTCCTTCAGCATCTTCGTTCTGTAGATGACCGAATGCATGAGGATATACTGGCCGGTATGGAGCCTGCCCATATCCTGCCAGGAAAAGATCTTGCCCTGCGGGAATGCATTGTCATAACGCATCACCTTCTTGTGCGAAGCACCTTCCTTGTCATAGACGAAATTGCACACGAGCATATCGACATACTCTCCGGCCTCCGTCAGATCCCGCAGCGTCTCCAGCACCTTCTTATAGGACTTTCTGCTGACATGATCATCCGAATCGACGACCTTGAAGTACTTTCCGGTGGCGTGCATGAGCCCGGTGTTGACGGCCTCGCCGTGACCGCCGTTCTCCTGGTGGACCGCCTTCACGATATCCGGATATTTCGCGGCATATTCATCCGCGATGCGGGCTGTATCATCCTTAAAAGAACCGTCATCGACAATAATGATCTCCACATATTTCCCGCCGGGCAGAAGTGACTTGATGCACTTCTCCATGTAGGCAGCGGAATTGTAGCAGGGGATCGCAACTGATAATAACTTCATAAAACCTCCTGATCAGACGCGGACAATATAATCTTTCTTATGCGTGATCACTCTTTCCTCTCCGTCGGGATAGCCGAGGATGCAGTGGCCGATGCCGCGGAACCGCTCCGGGATCCCCCACTCCGCAAGAAGCGCCTTGCCTTCCGGCATGTCGAAGATCGGCTCTGCGCGGTAGATATAGCAGGATCCGATCCCGAGGGAATACGCCGCATTCACCATGTTGCCGAGCACGAGCACACCGTCGTCATGCCAGGTGGCATTGACTTCCGGGTCCGCGAGCACAACAACGACGGTCGGCGCACCGTAGAGCGCATCGATCTGATCGTTTCCGAGCACCTTCTGATGGAGCTTTTTCAGGCGTTCGATCGTATCGGCATCCTGGATGACAACGATCTTCGCCGGCTGCGTATTCCGTCCGCTGGGCGCGTTCACCGCCGCAGCCAGGATCTGCTCCAGCTCTGTCTCGAGGATCTGTTCCTTCTTGAATTTCCGCATGCTTCTGCGGCTGACGAGCGTCTTTATGGTATCATTCATCATTTCCATAGTCCTGTTCTCCCGCTTTATTTTTTTCTTCTGGAGGTCCTGTGCGGCTCGGTACCGTCCCGGCCGTATTCCTCGTAGTAGTAGTAATCATGGCTCAGCCGTACCGAATTGTCGCGGATCTCGAACTGCGGCAGGCTCTTGATGAAGCTGGAAAATCTTGCGAATCCATACTGTTTGACATGAAATCCGGGAAACGCCTTCTTGATCTCGTCATTGATGATGCTGAGGTTCGAGACTTCTCCACCGTTCTCTTCCAGGATCAGTTCGATCTCCCGCTCGACTTCGCTGATCGGCACCTCGGACCGCTTGTCCACAACGTAATAGGTGGTGCCTTCCTTGACGACCTCGAATTCGTCCAGGCTTTCCAGGAAGGTGGAAAGCTTCGAGAAGCCGTAGTTCCGGACATCGAATTCAGAGAAACGCTTTGCCAGGAAATTGCCCATATCGGCCATGCCGGTCATCTTTCCCTGGTTCGTATTCTCCGTCATCATCTTGAAGATGGCCTTCTTGATATCGTGAATGCTCGTGATATCGGCCTTGTCCAGTTCACCCGTGACCGGTGCCGGCGAATGACTGTCCGCTTCCGCCTGGGATATGACGTCCAGGATCTTGAAGGTGTCGCAGGCGGCCCGGAACGGCTTCGGCGTCTTGCTCTCGCCCATGCCGAGGACGAACATGCCCGCCTCCCGCAGCCGCTGCGCAAGCTTTGTAAAATCCGAATCCGACGAAACCAGGCAGAACCCTTCCACGCTGTGGGAATACAGGATGTCCATGGCGTCGATGATCATGGCCGAATCCGTGGAATTCTTGCCTGTTGTATAGCTGTACTGCTGGATGGGGTTCACGGACCATTCCAGAATCACGTCCTTCCATCCGCGCTTTGTCTGGTCCGTCCAGTCCCCGTAGATCCGCTTATAGGTAGCCGTACCGAAGTCGGAGATCTCCTCCAGAATATACTTGATATACTTTGGCGAAACATTGTCCGCATCGATCAGCACGGCAAATCTTCTTTCTTTATCTTCCACGTTGTCCTCTCTTTATCTGTTCGAAATGTACTGTCCGGGATACCGCTTTGTTCCGGATCTCACGACTTGTACGTTTAATGACAAAAGTATAAGCGATATCCCGTCAAAATTCAAGAAAAGGGGGAAATTTCAGGGACGCCCTTAAATCCTGCTGTCCTTATTCATCGCGTGCGCCTGACGGATCACGGTCTTCATTTCCTCGGTGACCCACTTATTTTTGTGATAGAAAAGCTGCCGGTACATCTTCAGCCGGACACCCTCCACATTGATGATGGACAGTTCCCCTTTTTTTACCGCTTCCTCCACTGCCAGCCGGGGCAGGAAGGATACGCCCTGATTCGCCTGGATCATCCGGATGATGACATCCGTATTGCCGGTCTCGAAGAACGGGCGCACATCCAGGTGCTGCTCCATGAACAGATTATCCAGCACTTTCCGGTAATTGGTGTCCTGCTCTGTCAGGAACAGCGGAAGCGCCGTAAGCTCCTTCAGCGTCACAGATGCCGCCTTCGCAAGATACGACCGCGAAGAAGCCACGAACACGATCTCTTCCGGAGCCTCCAGCGTCTTCACCCAGGCCGGATCACTGATCGGATTGTCCAGAAGATACAGCATGTCGAGCTGATTATGATTCAGCATATCCATCAGTTCCTGCGGCGTGCTGGTGATGACTTTCAGATGGGTCTCCGGCAGATGGATATAAAAATACCGCACCATCTGCGGGATCCGCACTGCCAGGAGAGAATCCAGGGTTCCCATGCGCAGAGAATAACTGCGGTACACCTTTCCTGTAATCGCCCTGTAAGCCTGGTCCTGCGTCCGCAGGATCTCTCTGGCATATTTCTCAAACTCCCTGCCCTGCGGCGTCAGATCGATCTTCCTGCCGATGCGGTCAAAAAATCTTGTATGAAATTCCTGTTCCAGCTGCTGGATCTGGATGGTTACGGCCGCCTGGGTATAGCCGAGCGATTCCGCCGCTTTGGAAAAACTCTGCTGTTCTATGATATTGATGAATGTCACCAGCTGTCTAATCTCCATATACTCCCCCTGAAAATCAATAAAAAATATTTAACCAAAGAATAAATTACTTAAATTGGTTTTTATTTTACATCAATGATATATTCTAGACAAGTTAAACATTCGATCGATCTGTTTTAACAAAATCACACGCAGTACTTCCGCCCCAGAGATCTCCGGAGGTATTTTCAGAGGAGATATGTCATGAAAGGCAAGAAACTGGGACTTGTTCCCAAACTTATTATCGCCATTATCCTCGGCATCCTGATCGGTATGTATATGCCGCTCTGGTTCTGCCGTATTGTCGTAACTGCTTCAGGCATCTTCAGTCAGTTCCTGAAGTTCGTCATCCCGCTGATGATCCTGGCCTTTGTTTCCATGGGTATCGCGGATCTGACCAACGGAGCCGGAAAGCTTCTTCTGATCACTGTTCTGATCGCTTACGGTTCCACACTGATCGGCGGGACAGCATCCTTCCTTGTATCGATCAACCTGTTCCCCAGCTTCATGAATCCGGAGGCACTGGCTCAGATCCAGGCAACCGCAGACAACTCCGTGGCAAGCTATCTGAGCATTTCGATCCCCCCGATTCTCGATACGCTTTCCGCTGTTGTCCTTGCATTCATCCTGGGTCTGTGCCTCTCAACCATGAAGGGCAAGACCATCGGAATGACGCTCTATGATGCCATGAAGGACTTTTCCACCATTATCGATACCGTTCTGACCCATGTGATCGTGCCGCTGCTGCCGCTGTACATCTGCGGAACATTCGTCGACATGACCCGTTCGGGAAAGACCTTCACCATCCTCGGCATTCTGTGGAAGGTATTCCTGGTCGTCATCATCATGCACTTTATCTACATGTTCATCCAGTTCATGGTCGCAGGTACGATCGCCGGCAAGAACCCCTTCACACTGATGAAGAATCAGATCCCCGGCTACACAACAGCGCTCGGAACACAGTCTTCCGCAGCGACCATCCCGGTCAATCTGAAATGTGCTGAAGCGGACGGTATCTGCGAACAGATCAGGAACTTTGTCATTCCGCTCTGCGCGAACATTCATATGTGCGGATCCATGATCACGATCACCGCCTGCGCAACGGCCGTCTGCCTGATGAACCAGCTGCCGATCAGCATCGGAACTGTCATTCCCTTCATCATGACGCTTGGTATTGCCATGGTCGCTTCCCCCGGTGCTCCCGGCGGATCCATCATGACTGCGCTGCCTTTCCTGTACATGATCTTCGGTACGGAAGCCGGCGATCCCAACGGTCCGATCTGCGCGATCATGGTCGCCCTTTACATCACACAGGATTCCTTCGGAACAGCCTGCAATGTATCCGGTGACAATGCGATCGGTGTCGTCGTGAACCGCATCTATGAAAAATGGATCCAGCCGAAAGGTTCTGAAGCAGCAGCAAAATAACCAGTGAGGTCTGCTCATGAATATCTTTGATATCATAGGCCCGATCATGATCGGGCCTTCAAGCTCTCATACGGCAGGGGCCGTCCGTCTCGGACGAGTCGCCAACAAGCTGATGGATAATGAAACGCCTGCAAGAGTCGAGATCACCCTGTCGGGCTCGTTCGCGGAGACCTACCGCGGCCACGGAACGGACAGGGCTCTTCTCGCGGGCATTATGGGATACAACAGCTGGTCCGAGGAGATCCGCGATGCGCTTGATATCGCGAAGGATCGCGGGATCAGCTACGAATTCATCAAAAAGGATCTGGCCGGTGCGCATCCCAACACCGCCGTGATCCATTATTTTCTGAAAAACGGACAGGAAGGTTCTGTCCAGGGCGCCAGCGTCGGCGGCGGCAATATCCGCATCGATCTGGTGAATGGTATGAAGGTCGAGTTCAACGGTGATTATCACACGATCCTCGTGATGCACCATGACCGGCCGGGCGTTATTGCCAGCGTTACCAGCCTGATGCGCTACGAATATTCCGATCTGAACATCTCGAACTTCCATCTTTCCCGTGAGGAAAAAGGCGGCAACGCCATCATGACGATCGAGATCGACAGTCTACCGCCGGATATGCTGATCGAAGACATTCGGAAGCTGGAGCACGTAACAAATGCCCTGCTGATCCGCAGGCTGTAAGGAGGCGGAAAAATGCTGAAATATGAATCCATTCAAGAGCTTGTTTCCGCGGCCGAAAATGGCGGCATGAAGATCAGCGAACTCGTGCTGCAGGATCAGGCGGAAAGCATGGAAACAGAGCCTGAGGAGCTCTATAAGACCATGCAGAACAGCTTTGAAGTCATGAAAAAGGCCGTTGAGACCGGCCAGAAATCCGACCAGCGCTCCATGTCCGGCCTGACCGGCGGCGAAGGATATGCCATGAAAGCCTATTCCGAGACCGCAGACGGCGGATTATGCGGGACCTTCATGACACGCGCCATTGCCCGCGCGCTTGCCGTTGCCGGCTGCAACGCCTCCATGGGAAGGATCGTAGCCGCACCGACAGCCGGAAGCTGCGGCATCCTCCCCGGATGTCTGGTATCGCTTTATGAAGACCGCGGCTTTGACGAGCACGATCTGGTCATGTCGATGTTCACGGCCGGTGCATTCGGAATGGTCATCGCCAATAATGCCTGCATCGCAGGCGCACAGGGAGGCTGTCAGGCAGAATGCGGCAGCGCTTCCGGCATGGCGGCCGCTGCCCTCGTGGAAGTCATGGGCGGCACCCCGGCGCAGTGTGCAGACGCCTGCGCCATTGCAATCGTGAACCAGCTCGGCCTGGTGTGCGATCCGGTCGCGGGACTGGTCGAAATCCCCTGCATCAAGCGGAATGTCTCCGGCCTGATGATCGCTTTCTCAAGCGCTGACATGGCGCTTGCAGGCGTCGCGCCGAAGATCCCCGCGGACGAATGCGTCGATGCAATGCGTGAAGTAGGGAATGCTCTCCCTGCGGCGCTCAGAGAGACCGCCGGCGGCGGACTTGCAACGACACCGACCGGACTGAAGCTCCGCGAGCAGGTGTTCGGAAAACAATAACGCTCTTTTCCGGTATGAGAAATCCCCCCTCATACCTCCCGATAAGAGGAGAAGAGGCGGAGGTACACTGAATCCAGTGCATCCTCTGCCTCTTCTTCTTTTTTTATCCGGCTCTGCAGCCGTTATCTCTCTTTTCCTTTGAAAAACAGCGCCAGCATCCCCGGTCCGACATGCGCACCGGAAAACGGCTCATGCTGACAGACGGTCAGCCGCACATCCGGCGTCAGGGCCTTTACCATCTCCGCCATCTGTGCCGCATCTTCCGGACAGTCTCCGTGCGATATGAATACCCGCTGATCCGGAAGATCCATCCGCTTCTCCGCATACTTTTTCACGATCGCTTCAATGGATTTCTTCCGGCCGCGCACCTTGGTGCAGGCAACGATATGCCCCGTACTGTCGCCGTACAGGATCGGCTTGATATTCATGATCGTGCCGATCGCCGCCGTAAAGCCGCTCACCCGGCCGGTGCTCTTTAAGAAATTCAGGTCATCGACGGTGAAGTACTGGCACATATGCGGGACGTCCTCATCCAGGATCTTTGCCGCTTCCCTGACGTCCACACCGTCCCTGGACAGTTCCGCAGCCTCGATCGCCAGCAGGCCGTTGCCAAATCCGCATCCGTGCGAATCAACGATATGCACGAACCGGTCCGCATACGTATCCATGAGCTCCATGGCCGCTACCGAAGCAGCGCCGTAAGTACCGCTGATCCCGGAGCTCATCGAGATGTAGATGATATCCTCTCCCTGTTCGAGCACGGGCGTAAAGCTTTCCAGGAACTGATGCGTATTGATCAGGCTCGTCTTTACGCTTCTGCCTGCTCTCAGGCCGTCATAAAATGTCTTTCCGTCAAAATGATCGACATCTCCGTAGTATGTCTGCGGGACGCCGTCCACCGTATATTCACAGGGAACCAGCTGAATTCCTTCCAGTTCTTCAAGCGGCAGATTCGCGCTGCCATCCGCAAAAACAGCAAAAGACATGTTGCTCATCCTTTCTGTCCGCGTTTTTTATTGCTCTGCTTCCGCAGTCTCCTCTTCCGTTTCCGGCTCAACAGCGAGTCCCCACTCTTCCCATGTCTCGGGACTCAGCTTCTCCAGGGAATCGATCACTACAAGGCAGTCCGGATCCACATTTTTCATGACCGTGATCATCTGCTCTTCCGGAATGGCCACGCAGCCGCCCGTATAAGGCTTATACGGACCGAGGCAATGCAGGAAGATCGCGGATCCCAGACCGGGCGTGCCTTCTTCGTTGTAGCTGATATTCAGGCAGT
>DFKM01000244.1:2062-24754 GCA_002373555.1 Lachnospiraceae bacterium UBA3645 | reverse complement strand
ATGAAGTTCATGCTGAACGGCGCGCTGACGCTCGGAACACTGGACGGCGCGAATGTCGAGATCGTGGAAGAAGTCGGCAATGAAAACGCTTTTATCTTCGGCATGACCGCGGAGGAAGTGATCCGTCATGAGCAGAACGGCGATTATGATCCGAAGGAGATCGTCCGAAATGATGACTGCGTCCGCAGAGTGCTGATGCAGCTGATCAACGGCACCTACAGCCCGCAGGACGAGAACCTGTTCAGACCGCTGTACGACACCCTGGTCGGCAGGGATCCGTACTTCATTCTGAAGGATTTCCGCGCCTATGACCATGCACACATCATGGTGGAGAAGGCCTACAGGGATCAGGATGGATGGCTTAAGTCCTCCATCATCAATATCGCAAAGTCCGGAAAATTCTCGTCCGACAGGACCATCCAGGAATATGTCGATGAGATCTGGCATCTGGACAAACTGGAAATGTAATTTCTTCGGCAAACGGGGCCGCCGCCATTCCGCGGCTGTCCCGTTTCTCAGCTTCTGGTTTACAATGGGCTGTAAAAATGATAAGATAACGGCATGATCAGTGAAGAAAAGATACAAATCATGACACAGGCAGCTCTTGCGGAAGAGCGCAACCGAAAGGATAAACGCCCGGCGGTGAACTTTTTCCCTGAAGACTATGTCGGTTTTCAGGTGATCAAGGGAGTCATAGGCGTTACTTTGGTTTATATTTTTTTTGTGGTCTGCTGGGGACTTTACACGGCGGACACCTGGATGGTGTCCTATACGCTGCCGCAGCTCATCAATCTGGCGCAGCGTCTGATCCTCCTGTATGTGCTCATCGCCGTTCTGTCGGCGATCATCCTGATCCTGGTCTATTCGCTCCGCTACTATCAGGCCAGAACGATGGTCAAGGAAGAAGAGTATCATCTGCGCAGGCTGCATAAGTACTATGAGAATGAAGACAGGAAGCACGGAGATTGAATATGGAAGCTTTGATTGATCTGGAACAGCGGATCAAGACATGGTTCGCAGATTATGAGGTCTACATTATGCCGGTCATCCGGTTTTTTGTCATGCTTGCGGTACTGCTTCTGATGAACTGGCACCTCGGCTACAGGCTGCTGCTCATGCGCTGGATCCTGGTGATCCTGGTATCGCTGGTGTGCGCGCTGCTGCCGTGGAGCGGCATGACGGCCCTGGCGGGGATCTATCTTCTGGGACATGTTTCGGCGCTCTCATGGGAGGCGGCCGTTGTTCTGGGCGTGCTGATGTTCATCGCGGTGCTGATGCATTACCTGTTCCTGCCTGGCGCGAGCTTTCTGATCGTGCTCGTACCGCTCGCCTATTATCTCAGAATACCCTATCTGGTACCGCTGTTGGCCGGTCTTTTCGGCGGCGGGCTTGCCTTCATCCCCACCGGACTCGGCGTGGCGATGTATTATATGATGTACGGACTGGAGCGCAATGCGCAGACCTTCCTGGATCCGACAAGAAGCATTCAGGAGCAGTTCCTGACAGCCGTGGGGATCCTGCGGAGCAGCCGCGCGATGATCGTTGCGGTCACCGCTTTCTGCCTGGTGACGCTGGCGGTCTACGGCATCCGGAAGCTGTCCATTGATTACGTGAAATATATGGCTGTGGCTGCCGGCGCGATCATCATGCTGGTCGTTCATATTGTCGGCAGCATGCTGCTGGATCTCACGCTTTCCTACGGGACCGTGCTGTTCGGCTGTGTGATCAGTACGCTGATCGCCGTGCTGATCGTATTCTGGTGCGGACAGGTGGACTATTCCAGACCGGAGTATCTTCAGTTCGAGGATGACGAATATGTCTATTATGTAAAAGCGGTTCCGAAGATCGTCCTGGAAAGACCGGAAAAGGAAATCATGACGATCAGCGGAAGAGGACACGGCACCGGCGCGGAGCACCAGGCCGGAAGGGCCCCGGAATAAACGCTTGATGGGAAGTATGCTTTCATGGAAACGATATCCAACATTTTAGGACTGCTGGGAGGGATCGAACTGCCGCAGGTCGGAATCACGGATATACTGCAGATCATCATTATTGCAGTCGCGCTTTACTATTTTCTGGTATGGGTGCGAAATACCAGAACGTGGTTCCTGATCAGAGGCATTCTTTTCCTTGCCGCTTTTTATGCTGTTGCGGTCGTTTTTGAACTGAATACGATCCTGTATATTGCACGAAATGCTTTCAGCGTTCTGGTCATGGCCCTGATCGTCGTATTTCAGCCGGAGCTGCGGCGCGCACTCGAGCAGCTGGGACAGCGGAACGTCCTTGTGGGGCTGCTGACCGGCGGACAGGTGCATGCGGATGATGAAATCACTCCGAAGATCGTCGAAGAACTGGTCAAGGCGTCGATGGCGCTGGGAAAAGCCCGCACCGGGGCGCTGATCGTGATCGAAAGGGATGTACCGCTCGTCGAATATATCCAGACGGGCATTGAACTGGATTCCAGGATATCGGCACAGCTGCTGATCAATATTTTTGAACACAATACGCCGCTGCATGACGGAGCTGTCATCATGCAGGGATCCAGGCTGGTCGCGGCCACCTGCTATCTCCCGCTCTCCAAGAATCCGGGAATTCCCAAGCACCTGGGGACGAGACATCGCGCGGCCATCGGCGTCAGTGAAGTGACGGACAGCCTGACGATCGTTGTATCCGAGGAAACCGGCAATGTATCGCTGGCAGAGGGCGGAGAGATCAGCGGAAGACTGACGGAGGATGAACTCAGGAGCCGTCTGAGCGACCTGGTCCCTGCTCCCGACAAGCCGGTCTCGTTCAGATTCTGGAAAGGATGGCAGAGGAATGAAAAAGAGACTGACGAATAATCTTTCCTTAAAACTCCTTTCGGTGCTGATCGCCGTGATCGTGTGGCTGATTATCGTCAATGTCGACAATCCCAATATGACCCGCACGTTTACCGGCATCCCGATCGAACTGACGGGGACGGAGGTACTGGCGGAAAATGATATGACGTATTCGACGGCAGGTGCGCCGCAGGCGACCGTCCGCGTCAGGTGTCCGAGAAATCTGGTACAGAGACTGAAAGTCAGTGATTTCAAGGCGACAGCGGACATCACCAAGCTGTATGAGCCGACGAATCAGGTGCCGGTGACCGTGACATGCACGTATGCCGGCGTTACGGATGAACAGATCACGCTGCTCACGAGAAGCATAGAGGTATCCGTGGAGAGCATCAATACCAGGCAGATCGACGTCGGCGTACAGGTGAACGGTGAGCCGGCCGAAGGCTATCAGGTCGGCAATGTCATCGCATCTCCTTCGGTCGTTACGGTAAAGGCGCCGCAGTCCGTACTGGATCAGATCGGCGGTGCCGGTGTGGCGGTGGATGTGTCGTCCATGTCGGAAGAGTCCACGCAGCATGCAGCGCTGCAGTTCTACAATGCGGGCGGAAATGTTCTGGATATCTCCGGACTGACGACGCTGGAGGTGTCCGCGAGCGATATCACCGTCTCGGTCGAGATCCTGAATGTGAAAAATGTCAGCATTGCCGCCAATGTGACCGGCCAGGACAGCGTCGCCAGAGGCAGCAGATATATAGCGACCGTCATCGAACCGCAGACGGTCAAGATCTCCGGAAGACGAAGCCAGATCGCGGATCTGAGCCAGATCCAGCTCCCGAATGACGAACTGAACGCAGAGGGCGCATCGGAGACGGTCGTCAAGGAATTCCAATACAGTGATCTGCTGCTGCCGGAGGGTGTTTCCCTCGTGGATTCGCCGGAAGAAGTGATCACGGTGACCATGCAGATCGAAAAGCTCAGGACCCGGACCATCTCGCTGGATCTGTCCAGGATCACAGTCGCAAATCTGTCCGAGGAGCTGCGAGTCGTCAATGAAAATGCGACGGTCTCGGTGTCGGTGGAAGGACTGACCTCCGAGATCGACAGCCTGGATATCAGCGAGATCACCGGAAAGGCGGATCTCACCGGACTTGGCATCGGCACACATTCGGTACCGGTCGAGGTGACTGTGCCGGATGGCTTTTCTGTCGTCGGCACGCCGGCGATCCGGCTGCAGCTTGATTCCAGAACGACCGAAGCGGAGGATGCCGCGGCGGTAAATGAAACCAATTCAGCCGGGAAGACCCCCTCGGATGATTCGGGAGAGGGACTTCAGCACTCTGAAAAATGATCGCAGGCCGCCCGCCTGCAGCAGGTATTTATGAACAGACAGGAATTTCTGGACGGTCTTTCCGCTGCGCTTGCCGGTGAAGTAAGCGAGGAAAAAAGACAGTCCGATCTCAGATATTACAGAGACTATATCGCGGAAGAGATCTCGCGGGGCCGCAGCGAGGACGATGTCCTTGCCGAACTCGGCGATCCCAGGCTCATTGCCAGAACGATCGTGGATGCAGCCGTTGCGGAAGAGGAACGCCGCGGGTATGCCTATACAGATGGGAACAATGCTGCATATGCCTACCGGGAAGCGGCAGAGGATGCGCAGGAATACGATCCCGGGTATCAGACCTATGCTTATGATGACAGACAGCAGGAGTATGACCGGTATCAGAAGGAGGATATCCGGGGTAGAGTGTTCGAGCTGTCCGGCTGGAAGGCATCGCTGATCATCGGCGGGATTATCGTCGTGATCCTGTTTCTTCTTTCGCTCGTGTTTTCCGTAACGCTCCGGATCCTGGCATCGCCGGTATTCTGGATCGTGCTTGCCGGATTTATGATCTACCGGGCGTTTTCCGGACGAAGCGGATGGTTTTAGGAGATAATCCATGGTATTTCATTATGTGGCGCCATGCCATTTCGGCCTGGAAGCCGTACTGAAAAGAGAATTGACCGACCTTGGCCTTGTGATCGACCGGGTCGAAGACGGGAGGGTGTTCTTTTCGGGAGATGCCCTCCTTTCGTGTGCGCGTGCAAATATATTCCTGCGTACGGCCGAGCGCGTTCTTCTGCTTGTCGGGGAATTCAAGGCTTATACCTTTGACGAACTGTTTGAAAAAACGAAGGCGCTTCCCTGGGAGGAATACATCCCGAAAGAAGGAAAATTCTGGGTGACGAAGGCGACCTCCGTGAACAGTAAGCTCTTCAGCCCGTCGGATATCCAGTCGATCATGAAAAAAGCGATGGTCGAGCGGATGAAGTCGGCTTACGGGCTCACCTGGTTCCCGGAGACGGGGGATCCCTATCCCGTCCGGGTCGCGATCAACAAGGATACGGTCACGGTCGGGCTCGATACATCCGGCGACTCGCTGCATAAGCGCGGTTACAGGAAGTTTACGGCCAAAGCGCCGATCACGGAAACGCTGGCCGCTGCGCTGATCATGCTGACGCCCTGGCGGGGCGACCGGATCCTGGTGGATCCTTTCTGTGGAAGCGGCACGTTCCCGATCGAAGCCGCCATGATCGCCGCCGGCATCGCCCCGGGCGTGAACCGGGAATTTACGGCGAATCAGTGGAAGCACCTCTTCCCGAAAAAATGCTGGTATGAAGCCGCGGATGAAGCGATGGCTCTGGAAAAGCATGATATGGAGACGGATATCCAGGGATATGATATCGACGGCGAAGTGCTGAAGGCCGCCAGGGAAAATGCCAGACTTGCCGGCGTCGAGGAGATGATCCATTTTCAGCGAAGACCGGTCGCGGAACTGTCGCATCCGAAAAAGTACGGCTTCATCATCACGAATCCGCCGTATGGAGAGAGGATCGCGGAAAAAGAGGAGCTGCCGGAGATCTACCGTACGCTCGGCGAGCGGTTCCGGGAGCTGGATTCGTGGTCCTGCTATATGATCACGGCTTACGAGGATGCCGAGAAGGATTTCGGCCGGAAAGCGGATAAGAACAGGAAGATCTACAACGGGATGATGAAGACCAGGTTCTATTCCTTCCTGGGACCGAAGCCGCCGAAGAGAAAATAAAACGACCAGGGAAAGTGGCGCGGCAGCGCCGAAAGGGGTTATATGACACACCGTATTATCTTTGCCACCGGAAATGAAGGCAAAATGAAGGAGATCCGCGAGATCTTAGGCGACATCGGCCTGCCCGTCCTCTCCATGAAGGAAGCGGGCATCTCCGCCGACATCGTCGAAGACGGCGATACATTCGAAGCGAACGCGATGATCAAGGCGCGCGCTGTCCACGAGCTCTGCGGCGATATCGTCCTGGCGGACGATTCCGGCCTGGAGGTCGATTACATGGACAAGGCGCCCGGCGTCTTCTCCGCGAGATTCATGGGAGAAGACACCTCCTATGAGATCAAGAATCAATATATTATCGAGCGTCTCGATGGTGTAGAGGGGAATGACCGCAGCGCCAGGTTCGTCTGCGTGATCGGCGCGGTCTTCCCGGACGGAACGGAAGCGAGCGCCAGAGGAACCGTGGAAGGCTGGATCGCATTCGAGCCGGCCGGCGAGAACGGCTTCGGCTACGATCCGATCTTTCTGCTGCCCGAGCGCGGCGTGACAACAGCGGAGCTTTCGCCGGAAGAGAAAAATGAGATCAGTCACAGAGGAAGAGCCTTGCGTGCGATCCGGCCCGTGATCGAAGACTGGGTAAGGGGGAATTATGATCTTCAATGATATATTGGGAGCCGTGGGCCATACGCCCATGGTCAGACTGAACCGGATGGCGGAGGCCGGAAGCGCCCGCATCCTTGTGAAATTCGAAGGCCTGAATGTCGGCGGTTCGATCAAGACAAGAACAGCGCTTAACATGATCGAGCAGGCGGAACAGGAAGGACTGATTCATAAGGACAGCATCATCGTGGAGCCGACCAGCGGAAATCAGGGGATCGGCCTGGCGCTTGTAGGCGCCGTCAGAGGCTATCGTACGATCATCGTCATGCCGGATTCCGTGAGTGAAGAGCGGAGAAAGCTTATCCGGCATTACGGCGCGGAAGTGGTGCTGATCCACGATGCGGGCGATATCGGCGCCTGCATCCAGGAGTGCCTGGATACAGCACTGCGGATGAAAGAGAATGATCCGCAGGTCTTCGTGCCGCAGCAGTTCGAAAACCCGAACAATACGCAGGCACAGAGGAAATTCACGGCAAAGGAGATCCTGGACCAGGTGGACGGCCCGATCGACGGATTCTGCTCCGGCATCGGCACCGGCGGAACGATCACCGGCATCGGAGAGATCTTAAAGGAAGCGAACCCGGCGATGACCATCTGGGCCGTGGAGCCGGAGAATGCGGCGATCCTCGCCGGCGGCAGCATCGGCACGCATATGCAGATGGGCATCGGCGACGGCATCATCCCGGACATCCTGAACAGAGAGATCTATGATGAGATCTGCGTGATCACGGATGAAGAAGCGATCGAGACAGCGAAGCGTCTCGCGAGCGAGGAGGGCCTGATGTGCGGCATCTCCAGCGGGACAAATGTATGCGCGGCGATCAAGCTCGCCAGGAAACTCGGTGAGGGGAAGACCGTCGTGACCGTGCTGCCGGATACGGCGGAACGATATTTCTCGACGCCGCTGTTCGCAGGAGAATAAAAACAGATACGGGGACAGATTTTCTGCCGGGATCACCGGCGGGAATCTGTCCCCGTTTTACATCTGTTCAATTGTACAAATATAAAAAAGTATGCCAATCGCCGTTTCGTTTATTGTACGGATCGCTTTCCTATGGTAAAATATCTTTTTCGAGGAGGCATTTTTCATGACATATAAAAACATCGTTTTTGATATAGGAAGAGTATTGATCGACTATGACTGGATGACCATGCTGAAGGATCACGGTCTGAGCGAACAGGAAGCGTTTGACTTCGCCATGTGCATCTTTCCGGATCCGCTCTGGAAGGAACTGGATATCGGTATCCTCTCCAATGACGAGATCGTAACGCGGTACGGAGAGAAATTCCCGCAGTACAGGGAGCTCTCCAGATGGTTCATTGACAATGCGCATCTGATGCCGGTGCCGCGCCCGCGCGTCTGGGAGAAGGTCAGGGAGCTCCGGAAAGCCGGCTATAAGATCTATTTGCTCAGCAATTACAACGAGTGGCTGTTCGAAACGCATCTGGCAGATACGCCCGTCCGGGAACTGGCCGACGGCGCGGTCATTTCCTATGAGATCCATAAGATCAAGCCGGAGCCGGAGATCTATCAGGCACTGTTCGAAAAGTACGGGCTGGATCCTGCGGACTGCATTTTCTTTGATGACAGAGAGGAAAATGTCGAGGGAGCAAAGGCTGTCGGCATGGACGCCGTACAGATCTTTTCCGAAGAGCAGGTGCTTCAGGAAATCGAGAAACTTCTGCAGTAAATACGGCAGAATATACAAGGAGGGATTATTTATGATCAGCATGAAGGAAGAACTGAACCGGCTTTCCTATCCCGGCAGAGGGATTGTTCTGGGGATGAGCGAAGACGGAAAGCACGCAGCAGCCGCCTATTTCATCATGGGCCGCAGCACGAACAGCAGGAACCGCATTTTTGTCACCGAGGGGGAAGGCATCCGTACGGAAGCCTTTGATCCGTCGAAGATGGAAGATCCGAGCCTGATCATCTATGCGCCGGTCCGCGTGCTCGGACAGCATACCATCGTCACCAACGGCGATCAGACGGATACGATCTATGACGGCATGGCAGCCGGAAAGACTTTCGAAGAATCCTTAAGATGCAGGGAGTTCGAGCCTGATGCGCCGAACTATACCCCCCGCATTTCCGGCGTGATCGATGTGCAGGACGGAAAAATGTGCTATGCGCTTTCCATCCTGAAGAGCGCGGACGGAGATCCGGAAATCTGCAGACGCTATACCTTCACCTATGACGGCGCGAAGGCCGGCGAAGGACATTTCATCCATACCTATCAGGAGAACGCCGAACCGCTGCCGAGCTTCTTCGGAGAGCCCAGACAGGTGGATATCAAAGGCGATATCGACGAATACACTGATCTGCTCTGGAAGAATCTGAACGAGGACAACAAGGTTTCCCTGTTCGTCCGCTTCATCGATCTTGCGGACCGAACATACGAGACCAGGATCGTCAACAAAAATCAGTAATTCCGGACAGCCGGTGTGACTGCCGGACATGCATGAACAATATACTTCTTGGCGAGGAGAGAAGACCGCATGGCAAAATTCAGCGTAAAAAGACCGTTTACCGTGCTCGTGGGCGTGATCATGGTGCTCGTTCTTGGTTATGTCAGCTTTACCGAGATGACCACGGACCTGCTGCCCCCCATTGAGCTTCCCTATGTTGTCGTGATCACTTCCTATCCGGGCGCTTCCCCCGAGCGGGTCGAGAGCTCTGTGACGGAGGTGCTCGAATCAGGTCTCGGCACCGTGAACGGCGTGGTGAATGTCAACAGTACATCCAGAGAGAATGCCAGCGTTGTCATGCTGGAATTTGAGGATGACACCAATATGGATTCCGCCATGGTCAAGCTCTCCTCCCAGCTCGATATGCTGGAGCTGCCGGAGGAGGCGGCCGCACCGATCCTTCTGGAGATCTCACCCGACCTCCTGGCCACGATGATGGTCACGATGGATGTCGAGGGCATGGATATCTATGAGCTCACCGATTTCGCCGAGGAAACGGTCGTTCCGTATATCGAGCGTCAGGACGGCGTGGCGAGCGTGGATATCTCCGGCGGTGTCGAACAGCGTGTCGAGGTACGCCTCAACCAGGACAAGATCGACAAGATCAACGGGAAGCTCCGGGATAAGGTGCTGGACAAGATGGCAGAGTCGGAGCAGGAGATCGCCGATGCCAGAGCGGATCTGGAGGATGCAAAGGACGAGCTGGATGATGCCGAATCCGATATCGAATCGCAGGAAAAGAAACTGAAAAAACAGCAGAGCAAGTCAACGGGAGAACTGGCGAAGTACTCCAAACTCCTGGATGAGGCGGTCGCAACGCAGAAAGCCTATGAAGCCAATTACAACGCCCTCATTGCCAACGAGAAAGCGCTGAAGACCGAAAAGAAAGAACTGAACAAAGCCTATAAACAGGTGAATTCCTCGCTGAAGGAAATGCGCAGCCAGATGACGGCCAGCATGAAAGCCGAGACGCTCAATACCATTCTGTCCTCGTTCGACGAGGAGACCAGGACCATGCTTTCGCTGCCGGAAAAAGTCAAGGCGAAGGATACCGATACGGTCAATGCGCTGTGGGAGCAGCTGAAGGGCATGGAAGGCTTTGCGGAACCGCTGGAGACCGTCGAGGCGACCATCCGTTCCCTGCCGAAGAATATCGATGACGCGCTGGAAAATAATGCCGAGAAGCTGTTCGCCCTGCAGGGGGTCCTGGAGCAGGCGGGACAGGAAGAAGCGGCGGAACAGCTTTCACTGGAGAATCTGACCAGGCTGCAGGAAGGACACGATGTCCGGATCCCCGAGATCGATATCGAGCTCGGCAATCTCAAGACGGAGATCACGGTCGCGAAGGCCACGCTTGATGCGGTCAACAAATCCGTCAAGGATGCAATGGATCAGTATGAAGAGGTCGAAGCCGGGAAGATCTCCGCGGCGGCCTCATTCGGTGCTTACCAGGCGCAGATCGCTGCCGGAAAGACCCAGATCGAGGAAGGCCGCACAAAGATCGAGGACGGTGAAAAGCAGCTCGATGATGCAGAGGAAGAACTGGCTGATGCGAAGGAGAGCGCGCTCTCTGCCGCCAATCTGGATGCCCTGCTGAAACTGGATTCGCTTTCGCAGCTGATCACTGCGCAGAACTTTGACATGCCGGCCGGTTATGTCGCCGGAAGCGACGGCATCGATGTTCTTCTGAAAGTCGGCGAGCAGTTCGCCAGCATCAGTGATATTGAAAATGTTGTACTGACGCATATCGATGATATCGGCGATATCCGGGTACGGGATATTGCCGATGTGGAACTGACCGATGATGCGGAGGACAGCTATGCGAAGGTCAATGCGAACCGTGCGCTGATGATCAGCGTGACCAAGGGAAGCACGGCCGGTACGACTGCTGTTTCCGATACCGTCAATGCTGCGCTGAAGGAGCTGCAGGAGCAGTATCCGGATCTGCATTTCACCAATCTGATGGACCAGGGTGAATACATTTATCTGATTGTGGATGCCGTCATCAAGAACCTGCTGTGGGGTGCGCTGCTTGCGATCATCGTGCTGATCGTTTTCCTGAAGGATCCCCGGCCGACACTGGTCGTGGCGATCAGTATTCCCTTCAGCCTGCTGTTTGCTGTTGTACTGATGTACTTTACCGGCGTAACGCTGAATATCATCTCTCTTTCGGGACTTGCACTTGGCGTCGGCATGCTGGTCGACAACTCCATCGTCGTCATGGAGAACATCTATAGAATGCGGAGCCTGGGCGTGCCGGCCGCCAGAGCGGCCGTAAAGGGGACCATGCAGGTGGCGGCAGCCATTACCTCTTCGACCCTGACCACGGTCTGCGTCTTCCTGCCGATCGTCTTCACGGACGGTCTGACCAGACAGCTGTTTACGGATATGGGCCTGACGATCGCGTACAGCCTGGCCGCCAGCCTGATCGTTGCCATGACGCTCGTGCCTTCCATGAGCGCCACTGCGCTGAAAAATGTACATGAACGGCCCCATAAGCTGTTCGATCTGGTGATGAAAGCCTATGGCGCAGTACTGAAATTCTGTCTGCGCTTCAAGATCATTCCGGTCGCGATCGCCGTCGGGCTGATGGTGTACTGTGCGAGAGAAGTCATGAATATCGGACTTGTGATGCTGCCTGACATGGGCGGTATGCAGATGAGCATGACCATGACGGCGCCGGAGGATACGGACAGAGATACGGCCTATGCCGAGGCGGACCGTTTCATGGAAGCCATGATGCAGGTCAAAGGCGTTGAGAGCGTCGGCATCATGGACGGCGCGGCCGGCATTTCCATGCTGACCGGCGGCGGTTCCGGAAACAGCACGCAGTTCAGCATCTACATGCTTCTGGATCAGGAAGCGGGAGATGACAATACGAAGATCGCGGATAAGGTGGACGAATACTTCGCCGGCTCCGACTGGGAGTACACTGTCGCCACCTCCAATATGGATATGAGCGCCCTCACCGGGAACCGCATGGATATCGGCATCTCCGGACGGGATCTGGATGTCCTCGTCAAGATCAGCGAGGACATGATGGAGATCCTGAACGGGATCGAGGGCTTCGAGAATGTATCCAATGCCCAGGAAGCCGGCAGCCCGACCTACCGGATCCTGGTCAACAAGACAAAGGCGATGCGTTATAATCTGACGGTCGCCCAGGTCTATCAGAGACTGGCCGAAGAGCTTGCAACGGACAAGACCACGACCACGCTGCTGGCCGATGAAGGCGAATACGAAGTCCATATCCTGGATGAGACGCACCTTCTGAATATGGACAATGTCATGGATCTCGAGTTCGAGTCCACGACGACGGACGACGACGGAAAGGAGCAGACTGAATATCATACGCTGAGCGAGTTCGCGACACTGGCGGAGGGCGTCAGCGTCGGTAATATCGTCAGAGAGAACCAGAGCCGTTTCATTCATGTCACGGCGGAAACGAAGGAAGGCTACAACACCACCCTGCTGTCCCGTCAGGTCTCCGAGAAGCTGGAGGGCTATTCCGCACCGGCGGGGTATGAAGTCAGCATCGGCGGGGAGACGGAAAGCGTCATAAATTCCATTCGGGATATCCTGAAGATGATCGCGCTCGCCTGCGTCTTCATCTACCTGATCATGGTCGCGCAGTTCCAGAGCCTGCTGTCGCCCTTCATCGTGATCTTTACGATTCCGCTGGCATTTACCGGCGGTCTGCTGGCGATCCTTCTGTCCGGCGAGGAGATCTCCATGGTCGCGATGCTCGGATTCCTGGTGCTCTCGGGCGTTGTCGTCAACAACGGCATCGTTTTCGTCGATTATACGAACCAGCTGCGGCTGTCCGGCATGGACCGCCGGGAAGCGCTTGTCGAGACCGGAAAGCGCAGGATGCGTCCGATCCTGATGACTGCGCTCACCACGATCTTCGCCATGCTGACCATGGCGCTGGATACCGGTTTCCAGGGGACGATGGGCCGCGGCATGGCGATCGTCACGATCGGCGGTCTGGCTTATGCCACGCTGATGACGCTCTTTATCGTGCCTGTGCTTTATGATATATTCTACAGGAAGAAGGTAACCACAGTCGATCTGGGTGATCTGGAATCGCTTGATGATATGGAGGTACTGTAATGGCCGAAAGAAATGCACTGCTTCCGCCGGAGGATGTCTGCAATGCCCTTGCGGAATTCTTCGCGGCTTTCGGAGATTCCACAAGAATACGGATCCTTTCCGCACTGGCTGCGGAGGAGACGTGCGTCACGGATCTGGCGGAAGTGCTCTCCATGACGCCGTCCGCCATTTCCCACCAGCTGCGGATCCTGAAGCAGAACCGGCTGGTCAAGGCAAGACGCGACGGAAAGCAGATCTACTACAGTCTGGATGACGATCATGTGCGTTCGGTGATCGCGCAGGGAATGGAGCATATACTGGAATGATATTTGATACGCATGCCCATTATGATGATGAGGCTTTCGATGCGGACAGAGAAGCGCTGTTCGCATCGTTCCGGGAGGCCGGCATCGCGGCGATCGCCAATATCGGTTATAAAAAAAGCTCGATCGAAGCGACGCATAAGCTTGCGGACGCACAGGACTTTATTTACGAGGTCCTGGGCTTCCATCCGGATGAGACCTTTGAGATGGAGGCGGAGAAAGACACGATCCTGGAATGGCTTTTCGGCGAACTGCAGCGGGAGAAGGTGATCGGACTCGGGGAGATCGGGCTGGACTATTACTGGGACAAGACCGAACGGGAGATCCAGAAAAAATGGTTCATGGCCCAGCTGGATCTGGCAAAGGAACTGCAGCTTCCGGTCGTGATCCACAGCCGCGAGGCCGCACAGGATACATTTGACATCATCCGGAATGCCGGCATTCCGGAGGGGATGCTTGTGATGCACTGTTATTCCTACAGCCCGGAAATGGCGCGGGAATATCTGAAGATGGGATATTATCTCGGCGTCGGCGGCGTTGTGACATTTAAAAATGCGAAGAAACTGAAGGAGACCGTCGCCCTGGCGCCGCTCGCACAGCTGCTGACGGAGACGGACTGCCCGTATCTGACGCCGGTACCGTTCCGCGGAAAGAGGAATGATTCCGGAAAGATCCCGCTGGTGCTGGATGAGATCGCGCGGATCAAGGGCACCGACCGGATGGAGACGGAGACGGTCTGTTATGAGAACGCACTGCGGTTTTACAGGCTGCAGGAACACTATGGAATGTCATCCTGAGGAGCATGCGACGAAGGATCCACCGCCTGAAACCTGCGGTTTTACTGCAAATGAAGGAAGACTATTTTGACAGAAAGAAATCCGATGAACGAATCTGATCTTATCAACAAAAGCAATGCCATGGAAGTCATCAAAAAGCATGACTTTACTATGCGCAAAAAATACGGCCAGAACTTCCTGACGGACGCTCGTGTCCTTATGAAGATCCTGGATGCCTCCGGCACCGATGACACCGATACCGTGATCGAAGTCGGCCCCGGCATCGGCACCATGACCCAGGCGCTCTCACGGATCGCAAAGAAGGTGATCGCTGTCGAGATCGACGACAAGCTGATCCCGATCCTCGGGGAGACGCTGGCACCGTATGACAATATCCGGCTGGTGCATGCGGATATCATGAAGCTGGACATCAACCGGCTGGTGGAAGAAGAAAACGGCGGGCAGCCGGTCCGTGTCGTGGCGAATCTTCCTTATTATATCACTACGCCTGTACTCATGAAGTTCCTGGAAGACCGGGTGCCGATGAAGAGCATGACGGTCATGGTGCAGCAGGAGGTCGCAGACCGTATGGCTGCGGCGCCGGGGAGCGACAACTACGGCGCATTATCCCTGGCGGTCCAGTACTATGCAAAGCCGTATCTGGCGGCGCATGTACCGCCGAACTGTTTCATCCCCAGACCGAAGGTCGGCTCGGCCGTCGTTTCGCTCGAATGCTTCGACAGACCGCCGGTCTCCGTACAGGATGAGAAGCAGATGTTCGCGCTGATCAGGGCTTCTTTCAATCAGCGAAGGAAGACAATGGTCAATGCTGTAGCGAACTATCCGGAGCTGACCTTTACAAAAGAAGATGTTGCGGCTGCGCTTGCGGAGATGGAACTGTCTCCGACCGTCCGCGGCGAGGCACTCAGCCTCGCCGAATTCGCGCAGCTTTCAGATATACTCGGGAGGAAATAGAACCCTCCCGGATGGAAGGTAATGAACATGAATGAAGACGGTTCTCAAAAAAAGATCCTGATTTTTGATAAGATCAAGGCCAGGCTCGCTTCCTTTAAGGACGCCAGGACGGAGGATCTCGAACTGACGCTCTTTATTGAAAGATGGAAAAAGGTGATCCGCGTGTGTTTGATCGTCGTGATCGCACTGATCGTCTATCTGGGGCTCCGGACGCTCAAGGATGCCATGCACTATACCGAGACGATCGAGAGCGTGATCAATGAAGAGATCGGCGGGGCGGATGCTTCTTATGACCAGTTCCTCGGCAGCATTATCAAGATGACCGGCGACGGCGTTTCCGCACTCGATTCCGACGGTGAGATCCTCTGGAGCCACGGCTACTCGATGAGCAACCCGAAGATGATCCGGGGAGAAGAGTACGGTGCCGTGATCGACCTGATGCAGGATTCCGCGGTGATCTTCGGCAAAGACGGCGTGACCGGCACGATCACCACCAGCATGCCGATCCTGGGCTATGCGATCTCGGACCACGGCGTCCTGGCGCTCGAACTGGATTCCACGGATTCCGATTACATTCAGTTTTATGACAGCACCGGCCGGGAACTCGATATCCGCATCAAGACCATGCTTTCCGGAGACGGATTTCCGCTGGATCTGGCGCTTTCGCCTTCCGGCACCGGCCTGATCACGTCGATGGTCTACATGGATCAGGGAAGTACCCAGAATCAGATCATCTGCTATAATTTCGATGTCGGCAAGAATGATTCCAACCGGATCGTCGGCACATTTGCCTACGGGGATACCATGTTCCCGGAGGTCGAATACATGGGCCGGACAAGAGCGGTCGCTTTCGGAGACGACCAGGTCAATTTCTATAACATGCGAAATGAAAGCAGCCCCGATCTGCTGAAGAGCATCGCTTTTGAGCATGAGATCTCCAGCGTGATCCCGGGTAAAAAATACGTAGGCGTGGTCGCCGGTTCGGATGAAGGCGGCCGGATGATCTATGTATACGACAATAACGGCAGAGAAGAGTTTTCCAGAGAACTGGACTTTGACTATACGAAGGCAGAGTTCTCCGGCAATTATCTGCTGCTGTACAACAGCTCCGAGTGCAGGATCTTCTCCCTGTCCGGGCGGGAACGTTTTTCCGGCACGATCGACGGCGGGATCACCAAGATGATCATGACCGGAGACACCAGCTGCCTGGTCTTTTCCGGGACCGCACTGAAAAGAGTCAGATTCCGATAAGCATAAGACCTGCTGACCCGGCAGGTTTTTTCTGATGGGAGGCGCGAAATGAAGCTCCACACAAAGATGGTATTATCGTTCATATCGGTCATCGTGATGCCGGTCGTACTGCTTGCCGTATCCTGGGCCCTGATGGGAAGATTCCTGGATATGCCCGATATCGCCGGCATGCCGCCGGAATACCGGCAGGCGTTCATACAGATCGGCTTCCTGATCCTGCTCGTGCTCGTGGTGACGGCGCTCATGCTCCTCACCTGGCTTTCCGGCTCGATCATCAAGCCGCTGCAGACGCTGCAGACCGCAGCCCGGGCCATCAAGGACGGTGATCTGGATTTCTCCCTTGCCGTGAACGGCACGGATGAGATCAGCGAGCTGTGCCAGGATTTCGAGGAGATGCGCATCCGTCTGAAGGACAATCAGGAGGAAAAGATCCGGTTTGACCGGGAGAACAAGATCCTGATCAGCAACATTTCGCACGACCTGAAAACGCCGCTGACGGCGGTCAAGGGATACTGCGAGGGGATCCTGGACGGCGTGGCATCGTCCCCCGAGAAGATGACGAAATATGTCCGCACCATTTACAATAAAGCCTGCGACATGGAAAATCTGATCGATGAGCTTTCGCTGTATTCCAAGATCGATACGAACCGTATCCCGTACCATTATTCCCGCATCCGGGTGCATGATTATTTTTCCGACTGTGCCTCGGAGCTGGAGACGGAACTGGATTCCAGAGGCATCGAGCTGACGTACTCCAATTATCTGGAGGATGATGTCGAGATCATCGGGGATACCGAGCAGCTGAAGCGCGTCGTGAACAACATTATCAGCAACTCAGTGAAATACATGGACAAGAAGCACGGCATCATCGGGATGCGCATCCGGGATGACGGCGATTTCATCCATGTGGAGATCGAGGACAACGGAAGAGGCATTGCCTCGAAGGATGTGCCGTATATCTTTGACCGGTTCTACCGGACGGATGAGTCGAGAAACTCCAAGATGGGCGGCAGCGGCATCGGCCTGTCGATCGTGAAGAAGATCATTGAGGACCACGGCGGAAGGATCTGGGCGACCAGCGTGCTGGGAACGGGCACGATCATGCATTTCGTACTGCGCAAATATGAGGAGTCGGCAGAGGTGTAAAAGAAGTCGGAACAACTGAAAAACCCGTACAGGACAGAGACTGCCGGCGCAGTCTCTGTTTTTTCTGCTCCTTTCCGAACGAGAAACGGATTTTCGATTTCCTGTGAATGTGCTATTATATTTACATAAAGAGAACGAATATCCGGACACCTGAAGAAAAGGATGACAGCACTATGATCATCAGAAAATCAACGGAAAATGATCTGCCGCGTATCATGGAACTTTACCGCTATGCAAGGGCGTTCATGGCAGCGCACGGCAATCCGAACCAGTGGGGACCCACGAACTGGCCGCCGGAATCCCTGATCCGACAGGATATTGCGGACGGAAACAGTTATGTCTGTCTGTCAGAGACAGGAAATGTGATCGGCACGTTCTTCTATAATTTCGGCCCGGACATCGAGCCCGGGTACAGGGACATTACAGATGGCGCATGGAAGGATGGCAGTCCGTACGGCGTCGTGCACAGAGTCGCCGGAGACGGCTCGGAAAAGGGGATCGGCGCATTCTGCATCAACTGGGCTTATGAACAGTGCGGACATCTGCGGATCGATACGCACGGGGATAACAAGGTGATGCAGAACCTTCTCGGAAAGCTCGGTTTTGTTCACTGCGGGACAATTCATGTGGAAGAGGATGACAATCCGAGGATGGCGTACGAGAAAATGTGAC
The DNA here is from genome assembly GCA_002373555.1 of Lachnospiraceae bacterium UBA3645. Taxonomy (GTDB): domain Bacteria; phylum Bacillota; class Clostridia; order Lachnospirales; family Lachnospiraceae; genus UBA3305. Next base: position 6,488 of record DFKM01000244.1, on the reverse strand, counting down.
AGGATGCAGGGAGCGTGAGAACATGATCTACCTGGGCATAGCAATCATGATCTATAATGTGTGGCAATACATCCATTTTGCCAGACGGATCCGCAGAAGGGGCGACTGGGAAGCGGAAGGCCGCATCCTTATCATACCCATTTTTCTGCTGGTCCTGTTCCTGCTCGGCTATATTGCGGTCGCATTGTCCGGAAAGGCGGATCTGATCGTATCGGCGATCCTGTTCGGCGGCAGTATATTTGTAGCTGTCATGGATCATCTGATCGAGCGGATCGCGGACCGCATCCGGGAAAACGAGCGGCTGGAAGCCAGGATCACAGCAGCGGAGGAAGCCAACGCGGCCAAAACGTATTTCCTGTCCAATATGTCGCATGATATCCGGACGCCGCTCAATGCGATCATCGGCTATACCGCGATCGCAAAGACCGTGCCTGCCGGTGAACAGGCAGCGTATCTCACCAAGATCGAAAATGCCGGGAACCAGATGCTCACGCTGGTGAATGAAGTACTGGAAATGAGCCGGATCGAGAGCGGAAAGATGGAACTGGAGCCGGCAAATGCAGATCTTGTTTCCGTTGTGACGCAGGCCGGCGATCTGATCCGTTCCCAGATGGAAGCAAAACAGATCCGTTTTCAGGTGCGGACAGATATCCGGGATCGATGGGTGGTCTGTGATGCGAACCGGGTGAGCCGCATTATCATGAATATCCTTGGGAATGCGCAGAAATTCACGCCGGAAGGCGGGAGCGTCACGCTTACGGCGGAAGAGACCGGTACGGACGGGACCTCCGCTTCGTACAGCATCAGCATAAGAGACAGCGGGATCGGCATGAGCCCGGAGTTCGTAAAGAATATCTTTAAGCCGTTTGAGCGGGAGCGCACTTCGACAGTGAGCCGCACACAGGGGACCGGCCTCGGCATGTCCATCTGCAAGAGCTTTATTGATATGATGCATGGAACGATCGATGTCAAAACGGCGCCGGGAGAAGGTTCGGAATTCACGGTCTCGCTGACATTTCCGCTGGGCGAAGAACAGGAAACGGCCGCAGACAGGACGGCAGATCCTGCGCGTACAGCGAACTGCGGCGGACGGCTGCTGCTGGCGGAAGACAATGAGATCAATACGGAGATCGCGAAGATGCTGCTGTCGCAGGCAGGGTACTGTGTCGATGCCGTTGAGAACGGACAGAAAGCGGTGGAAAAGCTGGCGGCGGAAGGACCGGGTGTATATGATGCAGTGCTGATGGATATTCAGATGCCGGTCATGGATGGCTACACGGCAGCCGGTCAGATCCGGCGCCTGGCCGATCCGGCGCTGGCGGGCATTCCGATCATTGCGATGACTGCCAATGCTTTCAGAGAAGACGAACTGACTGCCGAGGCCGCCGGCATGCAGGGACATATCGCCAAGCCGCTCGATCAGGAAAAGATGCTGAAGACGATCGCGGCCGTGCTTGGAAAATAACCCATGGGGACAGGCACCGCGGGTTACTGACACTTTTGGTGTTTGTAACCCGCGGTGCCTGTCCCCATGGGTTATTTTACAGTTTCTGCAGAAAATACTGTATGGCGACAGCTTTCATGGACTGGCCGTTCCGGATCGCATCGGTTTCCCGCTCCCGGAGCATTGCAGCCAGCTGAGACAGTCCTTCCGGTTCTCTGTCAGTACCGTTCCGGCGTTCCCGCTTCCCTGCGGAGGCGATCTTTCCGATCAGATCGGCAAAGCCGATCCTGCGGCGGTTGTTTTCCAGGGCGTCATAGTATTCCAGAACAGCCTGCTGCAATTCTTCATCGAAAGAGGAAACCACTGCGGAACGGCAGGCGCGAAGCGCTTTTTCATCGCCGCTGCGGCAGGCGGCAAGGAGCTGGTTCCGGTCGGCCAGACGGCGGTATTCCCCGCCCTCCATATAGACCCGGATCCGCTCACAGACTGCGCGCTCATCAGGCGTACATCTGGCGAGTTCCTCGTCATCTACCGGATCTGCCCCGAACTCGGGCGGCGTATCTGCGTTCCCTGCGCGCATAAGAGATCTTTCCAGCCCGTTCCGGAGTTTCTTCATATCCGGTGCGGACGGCCAGGAGAATGCAGGATAGGCTCTGGCGGCGATCTGGTTCCGGATCAGCAGCAGGTATTCATCCGGTGAGAGGACACCTTCCTCAGCCATTTGAAGATACGCTTTCCAGCCGCCTGTCAGTACGGAATCGTCAATCTCGGCAAAGGACAGCGAACGAAGGCGGTTTTCGGGCTGTGACATACCCTGAAAAGATGCTTTCATCCGGCGGATCTGAGGGCGGAGTATGCTGTCATCCCAGTTGCCGGATGTGATGCTGTCTTTCAGGCAGAGCGGCAGGCAGCGGTCATGGTAGAAGTCCGGATATTTCTGCTGCAGCCTGTTCAGACCGTAGCCATAGAGACTGCTGCGGGAGATCCGCCCGTTTTTCGCCAGCATGGTAAAAAGCACGAAGGCGGTAAAGATCCGGCGGATGTCCGTTTCCGGCATCTGCTCCTCCATGCAGAATTCATAGATCCGCTCAAAATCCTGCAGTCCGCTGCGGAGGCTGCGGATGTTGCGGATCTCGCAGTTTGTCAGAAGAGCGCATAATTCCTGACGGCTGTTCTTCAGAAAATCCGTGTAGCCGGCAAGCCCGGTGCGGTACTGCGAAAGAATACTGTCGATGACAGCTGCTTCATCCACGTGCAGACGGACAGTCTGTTCGATCAGCTTCTCCTTCATCTCCGAATAATTCAGAAACTCTCTTCTCCGGTCAGCGGCGCTTTTCGTCTCGGCGGCGCTGCGGTTCTCGATCTTTTCCTCATTCGCTACGATAATCGTCTTGATATGAAGATTCTCACAATATTCATTGATGCAGCCCAGGATCTCCACCTGGGAAAGATTCGTGCGTTCCAGATCGTCGAAGATCAGGATCACACGCCGCCCGGCCAGAACAGGCTCCGGCTTAATATACGCATCAGGATTCTGCAGATACATTTTGAAACGCGGATCCTCCTCTCCGATATGGAAGATCCAGTCATTGGCCGAAGGCCTCTCATTTTGCAATCCGGACATGGATCCGGCGTGAAGATTTCCTTCATCTGCGTCATCCCGCAGGATCGTGAGGTAACGATCGAGATATTCCCGACGGATCTTTTTGCGGATCTCTTCCAGCGATTCTTCTCCGAACAGTGAGATCCGGAGAAGAAGATAGGCCGGACCAAGCGCGGCCGGAAGATCGTTTTCCAGAAGATAGGTCTTTCCGGAACCCCATTCTCCGCACAGAAGCAGCGCGCCGAAGGTGTTTTTGCCGCGGCAGTACCGGGCGATCTCTTGTAAGGCAGCAGACATAGGTGTTCCTCCTGTATGGCAAGGCATTCTGTAAGTTACATTTGTCGACGAAATCATTGTTTGCTTATATAGCACTTTTCAGGGGTTCTGTCAACGCTGTCAGCGAAGAGCAATCGGAAACGGAATGCATTGAACCGCGCCGTGGATTCTGCTAAAATGATCTCATGCAGCCGGTCGGCGATAGTTCCCGTAAACTGCTGCCGGGCAGAAATCCAAAATACGAGTGGGGGAATCACTATGTCAGCATTATCGGAACTGATCAGGACCAGAAGAAGTGTCAGGACTTTTGACGGCAGGAATCTGACGGCGGAGGATCTGGAAAAACTGCAGCAGTATGCGGAGAAGATCACGAATCCTTTCGGCATACCGGTGGAACTGGTTTTCCTGGATGCGGAAACGAACGGACTGGCGAGCCCGGTCATCACAGGCGAGAAGCTTTATGTCGCCGGGAAGGTCGAAAAGAAGCCGTATGCGGATGTTGCCTTCGGGTATTCTTTTGAAAAATTCGTTTTGTACGCGTGGTCGCTCGGCATCGGTACGACCTGGATCGCGGGTACGATGAAGCGCGAGGTATTTGAGGCAGCGGCCGGTATCGGTGCGGGAGAAAGGATGCCGTGCATCAGCCCGCTCGGTTATCCGGCAAAAAAGAAATCGGTGAAAGAAAGCCTGATGCGCAGGGGCGTCGGTGCGGACAGCCGCATGCCCGCGGAGAAGCTGTTCTTTGACGGTGGATTCGAGCAGCCGCTTGCAGAGGCGAAGATGGAAGAACTGGCGGATCTGTTTGAGATGGTGCGGCTTGCGCCGTCCGCCGTGAACAAGCAGCCGTGGAGGATCGTCTGTGCGGACGGACGATACCATTTTTATGAAAAGCAGGATAAAGGGTATGTGAACGATGCGGCGGGCGATCTGCAGAAGATCGATGTCGGGATCGCGCTCTGCCACTTTATGATGGGACTGAAGGAACGGGGGATCAGGGCTTCCGTTTCCGTGGTGGATCCGGGAATCGAAACAGCAGAGAATATTGTCTATATTGCGACCGTCGCGGTATGACCCATAACCCATGGGGACAGGCACCGCGGTGC